>NZ_JADEWL010000042.1 GCF_015207665.1 Plectonema cf. radiosum LEGE 06105 | reverse complement strand
CTCCTAACTCCTAACTCCTAACTCCTAACTCCTAACTCCTAACTCCTAACTCCTCACTCCTCACTCCTAACTCACTTTCCCAAACCTCCGTTCTCGTTGCTGATAAGCAAATAAAGCCTTCTTAAATTCGCTGCGGTCAAAATCTGGCCACAAAGTGTCGGTAAAATAGATTTCAGAATAAGCTGATTGCCATAAAAGAAAATTACTTAAACGCATTTCCCCGCTGGTGCGAATAATCAAATCGGGGTCGCAATTTCCAGCAGTGTAAAGATGATGCTCAAATGTAGTTTCATTAATTTCATTTGGTTGGAGTAATCCTTTATCAACTTTTTCGGCGATCGCACGACAAGCTTGGATAATTTCTTCTCTACCCCCATAATTGGTAGCGACATTAAATTTAATACCGTGATTATTTTTAGTTTCTTCAATAGAGGTGTTAATTTCTGCCTGTAAAGCATTTGGTAAAGCGAGTAAATTTCCGACAAAACTAATTTTTACGTTCTCTTCTAGCATTTCTCGTAGTTCTTGACGTAAAACCCGCTGGAACAAGGTCATCAAAAACTCGACTTCTTCTTGGGGTCTACCCCAGTTTTCGGTAGAAAAAGCATAAGCAGTTAGGGCTTTTATCCCCCAATCTTGACAGCAGCGGAGCAAATCTTTGAGAATATCAACTCCTCGCTTATGCCCCATAATTCTAGGTAAACCTCTACGTTTAGCCCATCGACCGTTACCATCCATAATTACTGCAACGTGCTTGGGTAGTAGTTCTTTTTTTAAGTCGCTTGGTAAATCTTCCAGTTTTGTTGATTGTGCTGTCATTTTTTATTCCGAGAAGCAGTCGATGCTAAGCCAAGTAAACGTGAAATTAATGCGGTTGACTTATCACGAATTTGACGACCTAAACTAAATAAGCCGGGAGCTACAGCTTCCCGATCCACAGCAGGAGAAAATCGAGTCTCCAAGGAATCTCTCAGCTTCGTGATTGTCAATGGTCTATTCAAAGTTCCCCTTTCTGCTAGAGAAATAGAACCTGTTTCTTCTGATACAACAACGCAAATACAATTTTCGACACGCTCAGTAATTCCCATAGCCGCACGGTGTCGCGTTCCCAACTGACGGGAGGCACTGCGCCCTGATAGCGGTAAAATTATACCCGATGATACAATCCGAGAACCACGTATTAATGTTGCACCATCATGCAAAAGAGTTTTTGGTTGAAAAATTGTTTGTAGCAGTTCCTTAGAAACTTCAGCATTTAGTTTTACTCCCGGTACGGAAAAATCTCGTTCATCAATTGGACCAGTGGTCTCTACAATTAGCAAAGCCCCAATTCGGTTTTTTGAAAGCTCTTTAACTGCATCAACAATTTCATCAATTACACTATAGGATTTCGGTACCGCTAAGCTCGAAGTTTGGAACAATTGGCGAAATTCACCCCGTCCCAATTGCTCTAGAAAGCGGCGAAACTCTGACTGAAGAGTTATCGCCATTGCTACAGCACAACCATATACCAAGCTTTGTAAAACAAAATTGAGCAATTCCAATTGCAAGGAACCACTTACAGCTGAAGCTAGCATTAAAACTATAAAACCCCGCACCATCCATAGGGTGCGACGTTCGCTAATAAATACTAGCATCATATACGTTAGCGCCAGCACTAACATGATATCCAGAGTCTTTAACAAGGACTGCGACCATCCCAGGTTTGCCAGCCATTGTTTCCATAAATTCCCCATGACATCTGGATTACGCGCTTTGGTTGAAGGATATTTTGCTCAAAGTATAAAAGATTTATAGATGCCAAGAAAGGCAGCTTAAGGGCATGGTAGCATGAACGATAGAGCATAAAATAGTTGATTTTTATCAGTTTTTATGGTTTCTTACTACTAAACCCCTGAATCTTTTATTGTTCGTTTTTTTTCAGTCGTTCTGGTAAGCAATCTTGACGAATCAAGTCTTGGTATGATTCGCGTTGCAAAATTAAACTTGCTTCCCCATTCCCAACTAAAACTGCTGCTGGTCGAGGCAAACGGTTATAATTGGATGACATACTGTAATTATATGCACCTGTTCCCATCACTACGAGAATATCTCCCGCTTCTGTTTTGGGAAGTTGGGCATCCTTAATTAGAATATCCCCTGATTCGCAATGTTTACCAGCAATCGTGACTGTTTCGCTCAATGGTACGGTCATTTTGTTCGCCACCACTGCTCGATAAATTGACTGGTAAGTAATTGGACGCGGATTATCTGACATTCCACCGTCTACAGCAATATATTTACGGATTCCGGGAATTTCTTTGGATGCACCAATACTATATGCTGTAACGCAGGTCGTACCGATTAAAGAACGTCCCGGTTCGCATAATAATTTTGGTAAGGGAAGATTCCCATCAAGGCAAGCTTTTTCAATTACCTGGCAAATCGGCTTTACCCATTCTTCTATACTTGGTGGGTCATCTGATTCTATATATTTTATTCCCAAACCGCCACCAACGTTTAACTCGCTAATGTTAATACCATAAGTTGCGGCTTTTCTCAACCACTCTACCATCAGCGCAGCCAAGTCTTGATGAGGTTGTTTCTCAAAAATTTGCGAGCCGATGTGAGCGTGTAAACCAACGCAATTAAATACTGATGATTGTTCGCTGACAAAAGCAAACAAATCATCAAGTGCATTAGGGTCAAAACCAAATTTACTATCTAACTGTCCCGTGCGGATGTAATCGTGAGTATGACAATCAATACCCGGAGTCAGACGCAGCATAATCCGGTATGGCACACAGCTTGAAGAACCATTTTTACTAGCCAGTTCGACTAAAGTGTTCAACTCATACCAATTATCCACCACAATCGTACAACCGGATTCCACAGCAAAAATCAATTCTTCACGAGATTTATTATTGCTGTGCAAATAAATTTTATCGCCATTTACACCACTCTGAATCGCAGTATATAATTCACCACCAGAAGCTACATCTATTCCCAAATCTTCCGATGCGACGATGGCGCACACAGCCAAACAATTCCATGCTTTGGAAGCGTATAATACTGTCGATTCACCTTGATAGTATTGCTTGAAGCTATCGCGATACTGACGGCAAGCAGTTCGCAAGCTTTCTTCGTCTAAAATATACAGCGGAGAACCAAACTGTTTTACTAAGGTTGTGACATCACAACCCCCGATTTCTAAATGATCGCGATCGTTTATTTTTGCACTCAAAGGTAAAAGCGATTGATTCGGCGAAACAGTTTCTTTTTGATTGCCCTGAGATAGTATATATTTACTACCATTTTCTTGAACCCCAGCAGGGTGAGTCGATACCATAAGAATATAAGTTGTTTGTATTTGAATTCTGGGCGACATTTATCTCCCGTTTCCCAGTGTACAAAGAGCGATGTACCATAACCAATAAAGTTAGGGTTCTCTCGTTAAGTAGCAACCCCATGGCTATAAGGCGGGGGCTTGCTGGTTGACTCTACCTGACCCGACTACTCGTTTAGAGCAAGAGTTAAAGTTCCTACCTTGGGATGCTTGCTAGTCCCAAGCTCTAGAATCAAGCGATTAAACAGGCTTACAGAGAATAAACCAGTGTCGTTTGGATAGTACCCGAGACGGGTTCGCCACTATGTCAAGCGCGGACACGCTTCGCTAATGACGGGACAGAAACTGACTCCCCTCCGGGGGAGCTGCCGTGGCTCACCGACTCTAAACATTGTCTAAGCAAACTTTACCCGCAAGGAGTATGCAGCAATGCAAAATTATGTTTTCGTTATCGACCAAAACAAACAACCGCTCAATCCAATACCTCCTGCACGAGCAAGAAAATTACTCACAAAACAAAAAGCAGCCATTTATCGGATATATCCTTTTGTAATCATTTTAAAGCACGTGGTTGATAATTCTAGCCCCAAGCCATTAACAATTAAGTTTGACCCTGGAAGCAAAACTACGGGTATTGCAATCTTGGATGAAAACAAAGTTATTTGGGCCGGGGAATTGGAACATAGAGGATGGCAGATTAAAGATTCCTTAGAATCAAGACGTTCACGGGAGCCGTAGTCGTCGTAATCGCAAAACTCGTTACCGTCAACCGCGATTTAACAACCGCAAGCGCAAAGAGGGATGGCTTGCTCCATCGCTGATGCATCGTGTCCTGACCATTGAGACATGGGTAAAACGGCTTTGTCGCTATGCCCCAATCACTCAAATAGCGATGGAGTTAGTCAAGTTTGACACCCAAAGAATACAAAACCCAGAAATTGACGGTATTGAGTATCAACAAGGAGAGCTTGATGGGTATGAGATACGGGAATACTTGCTTGAAAAGTGGGGCAGGAAGTGCGCTTACTGCGATCAAGTTGGTGTACCACTTCAAATTGAGCATATCCACCCCAGGTCAAAAGGAGGTAGCAACAGAGTCAGTAACCTAACCTTATCTTGCAAACGATGTAACAGCAAGAAATGTTCTAAAGATATCAAAGATTTTCTCAAAAAAGAACCAGCAAAGTTAGAGAAAATTTTAAACCAAGCCAAGCAGCCATTAAAAGATGCAGCCGCAGTCAATGCAACTCGTTGGGAATTATTTCGCACCTTAAAAAACATCCTACCCACCACAACCACAACGGGTGGACAAACGAAATACAACCGAACAAGACTTGAACTACCCAAGCAACACTGGATTGATGCGGCTTGCGTTGGGGATATCGAAACAATTAAATTACTTACTCAGCAACCACTACGCATCAAGTGTACTGGTTGGGGGACTCGGCAGATGTGCGGCACGAATCAATACGGATTCCCCGTTCGCCACAGGCAACGCAAACAAGTTCACTTTGGGTTCAAAACTGGCGACATCGTTAAAGCTGTTGTCACTTCTGGGAAAAAGATTGGCGAGTACGTTGGTCGAGTTCTATGTCGTAAAACAGGAGGTTTTGATATTGCCACCAAAACAGGTCGTATCACAGGCATTAGTTATAGATTTTGCACAACAATTCATGGGAAGGATGGCTACTCCTATGCATTCTAAGATACCTGGACGGGGGATGAATTCCCCTGCCCCTTCCTCCCCATGTTTAGAAAACAGGGGCTTCCGGGGCGAGGAGGTTTGGTGAATAAATTTGAGATACAAATTCAATCTTTATCTAATGAACATCTAGAGGCAATCCTGGAACTGGATAAAATTTGTTTTGGGGGATTGTGGTCGAAAGTTGCCTATGAAAGGGAGATGGATAGTCCTAACAGCGAGATACAAGGTATATTTTCCTCCCATACCGGCGAAAAACTGTTAGGAATGGGTTGTTTTTGGTCAATTTTAGAAGAAGCCCACATTACAATTTTGGCAGTCAATCCTCAATATCACCGTCAAGGGATGGGCGCGGCTTTACTTTATTCTTTGATCAAGACAGCTCGCGATCGCGGTTTGGAACGAGCGACGTTAGAGGTACGGGTTTCTAATCAAGCTGCAATTTCTTTGTACGAAAAATTTGGGTTTAAGACAGCAGGGAGACGACGACGTTATTACCAAGATAATGGTGAAGATGCTTTAATTCTCTGGCTCGGAGGTATACACAAGCCAGATTTCCCAGAAACCTTAGCCAATTGGTATGTAAATGTTTGTTTAGGTTTAGATAAATCTTGTTGGCAGTTAGTCAAAGGTTGAAGGTCAAAGGTTGAAGGTTGAAGGTCAAAGCTTAGAGGTTGACAATTACCAGGAAATTGTAACAGGGAAAAACTAAATGATATTTAAATGAGATTTAACTAAACGATAAATAATTTTTATAAAGTTCAAAATCGTCTTGACGTAAAAAAATTAAATTGTTATTAGTGATGGTTGGAAAATAACTCCGTAAATTGGTCAACCTAAGTGTATATAGATTGTAGTCAAGTCAAATAGCACACTTAAATAAGCTCCTCAGTATGCTGACTACAACAAAGTAAGAAATATTATGTAGTTCCAACCTGTGAAGTGGGTTTGAAGCATTTGGATGTCTACTAAGTTTATAAAGACACCCATAGGATTTGCCTGTGCTAAAATCAGCGTACCGGCACGACGCAGGCGATGGGAATAATGCCTTATGTTTGAACGCTTCACAGAAAAAGCCATCAAAGTAATAATGCTTGCTCAAGAAGAGGCTCGCCGTCTTGGGCATAATTTTGTTGGTACTGAACAGATTCTCTTGGGTCTAATTGGCGAAGGTACTGGCGTTGCGGCTAAGGTGCTCAAATCAATGGGCGTTAACCTTAAAGATGCCAGAATCGAGGTCGAAAAGATTATAGGTCGAGGCTCGGGTTTTGTAGCCGTGGAAATTCCGTTTACCCCACGGGCAAAGCGAGTTCTAGAACTATCTTTAGAAGAGGCTCGCCAATTAGGTCACAACTATATTGGTACTGAGCATCTACTGTTAGGCTTGATCCGCGAAGGTGAAGGCGTAGCAGCTAGAGTACTGGAAAACCTTGGTGTAGACCTATCTAAGGTCAGAACCCAAGTGATCCGTATGCTTGGTGAAACCGCTGAAGTTGCGGCTACTGGTCAATCTGGGCGCAATAAGACTCCGACTCTGGATGAGTTTGGCTCTAATTTGACCCAAATGGCTTTGGATGGCAAGCTTGACCCTGTGGTGGGACGCGCCAAGGAAATTGAGCGAGTAATCCAAATTTTGGGTCGTCGAACCAAAAACAACCCGGTATTAATTGGGGAACCAGGTGTTGGTAAAACGGCAATTGCGGAAGGATTGGCTCAACGCATTGGTAACAAAGATGTACCTGACATCTTAGAAGACAAGCGCGTGGTAACTCTTGATATTGGCTTGCTGGTGGCAGGAACCAAATATCGGGGTGAATTTGAAGAACGCCTGAAAAAAATTATGGATGAAATCCGTCAGGCGGGAAATGTAATTTTAGTAATCGACGAAGTACACACCTTAATTGGTGCTGGTGCGGCAGAAGGGGCAATTGATGCTGCCAATATTCTCAAGCCAGCTTTAGCTCGTGGTGAATTGCAGTGTATCGGCGCAACAACGCTCGATGAATACCGCAAGCACATCGAACGAGATGCAGCCCTTGAGCGTCGTTTCCAACCAGTGATGGTGGGTGAACCTTCAGTAGATGAAACTATTGAAATTTTACGCGGTCTGCGCGACCGTTACGAACAACATCATAAATTGAAAATTTCTGACGAAGCGGTGCTAGCGGCGGCTAAATTATCTGACCGTTATATTAGCGATCGCTTTCTTCCAGACAAAGCAATTGACTTAATTGATGAAGCTGGAAGCCGGGTACGTTTGATTAACTCCCAGCTGCCTCCCGCAGCTAAAGAGTTGGACAAAGAACTGCGTAAAATTCTCAAAGAGAAAGATGACGCAGTACGTTCCCAAGATTTTGATAAAGCTGGTGAACTGCGCGATCGCGAAATGGAGATCAAAGCAGAAATTCGCGCTATTGCTCAAAGTAAAGCTGGTGCTTCCCGTACTGATGGGGAAGAGCCTGTAGTTACTGAAGAAGATATTGCTCATATTGTGGCTTCTTGGACTGGTGTTCCGGTGAACAAACTCACCGAATCGGAATCCGAGAAATTGCTACACATGGAAGACACCTTGCACCAGCGTTTAATTGGTCAAGAAGAAGCCGTAAGAGCAGTTTCGCGAGCAATTCGCCGCGCTCGTGTTGGGTTGAAAAATCCCAACCGACCGATTGCGAGCTTTGTGTTCTCAGGTCCCACAGGTGTAGGTAAAACTGAATTAGCTAAATCTTTGGCTTCTTACTTCTTCGGTTCGGAAGAAGCAATGATTCGTCTCGATATGTCCGAATTCATGGAGCGTCACACTGTCAGTAAGCTGATTGGTTCGCCTCCTGGTTATGTAGGCTACAACGAAGGCGGTCAGTTAACGGAAGCTGTAAGACGTAGACCTTATACAGTAGTACTTTTCGACGAAATCGAGAAAGCGCACCCCGATGTATTTAATATGCTGCTTCAAATTCTTGAAGACGGTAGATTAACGGATGCAAAGGGACGCACCGTAGACTTCAAAAACACCTTGTTGATATTAACTTCTAACATCGGTTCTAAGGTAATTGAAAAAGGTGGTGGTGGTATCGGTTTCGAGTTTGCCGAAGACGCGAGCGAGTCTCAGTACAATCGGATCAAGTCTTTGGTTAACGAAGAACTCAAGCAGTACTTCCGTCCGGAATTCCTCAACCGTCTGGATGAAATCATCGTCTTCCGTCAGTTGAACCGTGAAGAGGTAATGTTAATTGCCGATATCATGCTCAAGGAAGTATTCGGACGACTCACCGAAAAAGGTATTGAGCTACAAGTAAGCGACCGTTTCAAAGAGCGTTTGCTTCTAGAAGGTTATAATCCTAGTTACGGTGCAAGACCTCTACGTAGAGCAATTATGCGCTTACTGGAAGATAGTCTAGCCGAAGAAATTCTCTCCGGGCGCATTGGTGAAGGCGATACAGCCTTAGTTGATGTGGATGAAGGTGGAAATATTCTTGTTACTGCCGAGAAAACACCAGAAGACAGCAGCGGTCAAGATGATGCTTTGCCTCAAGCTGTTGAGGGGTAATTATCTAAAATTTTAATTAATTGAAAGCGGTGGGGAATCTAACTTCTCTGCCGTTTTTTTGTTTTGAAATTTAAATCTGGTTGTACTAAAAACGAGTCATATTAGCAAAAATGAAAGGTTTGACCACAACATCAGGTTCTACCTCAATCCAAAGCGTGGCTCCACAATCAAGAGGTTTCTCGGGTCTGTAAATCAGATTACAACTTCCATTGATTTGCACGCCATGAGCATAAATTTTTTCAGAACCGGATCTAATTATGATTACAGGTTCTTTAGTGCCATGATTATTGCTTCTAATCTTATGTGAATTAACGTGAATGCGAGTTAATGCCGAGCTAACTCGTTTTCTCCAAGTTCCTTTAGGACCTCGTTTACCTTCTATAACCTTGGGCATTTGATTGATTAGAGGAATCTGCCAAAATTTACCAACCTTTTTTGCTCCAACAATTCGACCTTCGTAAAGTAATTGCCGGACTCTTTGAGTACAAATTTTGAGTAATCGAGCAGCTTCTATTGTCCCAATCATAATTATTTTCTCCATAACTCTAGCGCTAGAGTTGTTCTTTAATAACAATATACAGAATTTCCTCCTTTTAGAAAACAATCAAAAATAAAATCGGGATAAATTCCATCCCAACACCGTCGGAATTTTTAAGATAAATTAAATATTGGTTCGCGTCATCGATTGGAGTACTATTCACTCGTTTAAAGCAGTATGACAACAAAGTTACTGAACAATCGTTATCAAGTTATCCAGGTGTTAGGTGCTGGGGGGTTTGGTGAAACCTTTTTAGCAGAAGATACTCATCTTCCTTCTCGTCGTCGTTGCGTGATTAAGCAACTTAAACCACTGGTAGATGATCCAAAAACCTATCTGCATATTCAGCAACGTTTTGAACGAGAAGCAGCAACTTTAGAATTTCTCGGTGAAGGTAGTGACCAAATTCCTAATCTTTTCGCTTATTTTTCGGAAAATGGGTTGTTTTATTTGGTTCAAGAATGGATTCAAGGACAAACTTTAACAAATATTATTGAAACTCAAGGATGTTTGGATGAAAAAGCTGTAAGAGAAATTTTACTCAGTTTGTTATCAGTTTTAGAATACGTCCACTCGAAAGGAATTATTCACCGCGATATTAAACCCGATAATATTATTTTCCGCAGTTCAAATAATAAGCCAGTTCTAATTGATTTCGGTGCAGTAAAAGAAACGATTCGTAATACCATCACTTCTTCAGGCAACCCCACAAAATCGATGGTAATAGGTACACCGGGATATATGCCAATCGAACAAGCTGTAGGGCGTGCGGTTTTCGCAACCGATATTTATAGTTTGGGTTTAACAGCGATTTATTTATTAACTGGTAAACACCCCCAAGAATTAGAAACCAATCCGCAAACAGGTGAAATTTTATGGGAAAATTATGCTCCTGAAGAATTATCTACTGGTTTCAAAACAGTTCTCAATCAAGCAATTAATCCAAATCTAGGAATTCGCTTCAGCACTGCAAGCAAAATGCTTTATGCTTTGCAATCTAGTAATTCTACTACTACTTTACCCGGATTCAAAACACAAAATACCCAAAATACTCAAAAAACAGTCGCAGTATCTCCTGTAGGCGGAATTCCTGGAAATACTCCAGTTTCTCCAACTTCCAAAAACAGGTTAAAACCCGCTTTAATTTTCGGTGGTTTACTTACTGTAGGATTAATTGGGGGAATAGCAATTGCTAATTTTAATCGTCAACAACCAGAAGAAAAGGTCGTCATATCTGAAACTCCTCTACCACGAGAATCAATTGATAAGAGTGAGAATAATTCAATTGCTACTCCCGAACCAATTTTTAGCGAAGTAGAACCACCCCAACCAGCAGAAATTCAACCTCCCTCACAGCCACAAATTGCTCCACCGCAACCGCAGCAGCAATTGACAATTGAACCAACTCCAGAACCAACTCCAGAATTCACACCGCAACCTACACCGGAAAACAATCAGCCGTCGTTGATTCCAACATCAGAGCCGCAACCGCAAATAATTTCCACTCCTATCCCTAGCCCTATTCCTCAACCTCCAACACCTCCAAAAGAAATTGAAAAACCACTTGTTAATAATACTAATAATCGTACTTTTCCAGTATTTCCTACAGGAGTTTCAGAAAACAACGTTAAAGCAAATTTAGGACAACCAAGCAAAGTTTCTAATGGTTTATGGAATACTCGTGCTTATCTTTATAGATTACAACCCAATCGCGTAGACCTCGGTTTACTTTTTGACCGTCAGTCTGGAATATTGCGACAAACAGAAGCATCTCTCGCTCAATCGGTGGGAGAAAATACAATGCAAAATGCTTTACAAGGAATGTTAGCAGGTAATATGAATGGCGATATCCAACAAGGATTGCAGCGAGTTTACCAACGCCAAACAAACCAATATTCCTTTCAAACCGGCGGTTTAAAAGGAATAATCCAACGTAATAAAGAAGACCGCATCTATATTGCTGTTTGGGATGCGGAGTTACATTGATTGGGTAATAGGTAATAGGTAATAGGTAATAGGTAATCGGTAATCGGTAATCGGTAATCGGTGATGGGTAAAATAATTAATAATGAGGGAATTTTGACGAACACGCGGAGCGATTGCCCTTTCAAATATATACTTCAATCCTCAATTACCAATTAGCAATTACCAATTACCAATTACCAATTACCAAATTAATTACTTAATCGACACCTTAGCACCAGCTTCTTCAAGCTGTTTCTTAGCATCTTCAGCAGCATCTTTGGCAATGGCTTCTTTAACTGGCTTGGGTGCAGATTCTACTAAATCTTTGGCTTCTTTCAAACCTAAGCCGGTAATACCGCGTACAACCTTGAGGATAGCAATCTTCTTATCGGCTGGTACGTCTTCAAGTACTACGTCAAACTCGGTTTTCTCTTCTTCAGGTTCAGCAGCAGCACCACCACCACCCATTCCGGGCATCATTCCAGGCATCATCATCATACCGCCGCCACCAGAAGCGGAAGCATCTACCTGAAACACTTCTTCAATTTGCTTAACTAGTTCGGAAGCTTCGAGTAAGCTCAAAGACTTCAAGCTTTCAATGATTTCATCGGTTTTAGCAGACATTAATTTACTCCTGTTGTTGTCGTTGTTGTTAAATCAAAAATTTGTCTAGATAACTAGATAATTAGATTTCTCAAATTAGATTCGGTTTCTTTGCATATAATCCAAAATCTAAAATCCAAAATCTAAAATCCAAAATCTAAAATCCAAAATCTCAAGAATCTTCTTTTTCGGATACTGCTTTGACTGCACGTACCAAAGAACTGGGTACTTCGTTGATACCTTTGGCCAATTTGGTTGGTACTTGGTTGATACCTTTGGCCAATTTGGTGGCAACTGCATTCAAACGAACAGCGATGCGAGCCATAAGTTCTTGCTTGGAAGGCAAGTCTTTAAGTGCTTTGACCTGATCTAACGTCAAAGCCTGTCCTTCAAGTACTCCACCGCGAATTTCTGTTTTCTTGGTGACTTTTTGAAATTCTTCGTAAGCCTTGATGGCTTCTTTTAAGTCTTCTTTAACTAGTAAAAAGACTGAAGAATCTTGAAGGTATTGTGTCATTGGCTGCCATTGCTGATCTTCTTGAACAGCAATCCGCATCAAGGTGTTTTTGGCTCTTTTACAAACAGTACCAGTTGGACGCATCCGATTCCGCAAGTCGCTAATTTCCGATACGCTCAGCCCTTGGTAGTCAACTATCAATGCCAGAGAAGACTCGCTCAAAACTTCTTTGAGGTCGGCGACTATCGCCTTTTTATCTTCTAGCGTTCTACCCATTTTATATCACCTCCTTCATGGTTTTTATCGACCTTTCAAACAACAAAACCCCGACTGCAACAGCCAGGGTTTAACATTTGTAATAACTTGTTGATAAGTGATTACAAAATCCTTACATCATCTAATTCTTACTACTAAGAGTGGAAAAAGAGGGAAGTTGGGATGTTAACCTAGGCAGGAAATTAAGCTTTTGTTAAAGCACCTGCTGTCTCTGGCTGTTACCTATTTATTTTTAAGGTTTCAAGTTGAGAGTTAGGACATGAAGTTAGGAGTTAAAAATAATTTTCTTTGATTAACCCATAACTTACAAATCATAACTCAAAACTAATCAAACTTGATTGATTAATTTTTTTCTCAGTTAAGCTGCTTGACCAATTTTTAAATCGCGTAAAGCATTGACATCAATTTTTATGGATGGTCCCATGGTGGCAGATACATATACAGTCCGCCAATAGCGACCCTTTGCTCCTGAAGGACGGTTACGTTCAATGCTTTCTTGCAACGCCTTCAAGTTTACTAATAAATCTTCTGGAGAAAAAGATGCCTTACCAAACATAACATGAACTATGCCAGTACGGTCGGCTCTAAATTCTAATTTACCAGCTTTGAATTCCTCAATCGCACCTGCGAGGTCAAATGTCACGGTTCCACCTTTGGGGGATGGCATCAAACCACGCGGACCTAATAATTTACCAAGTTTTGCTACTTGCGGCATAACATCAGGAGTCGCAATTAGCTTATCAAAGTCCATTCTTCCTTGCTGAATTTCGGTAATCAGTTCTTCTGACCCAACTACATCAGCACCTGCACTAGTTGCTTCGGCTACTTTCTCACCTCGTGCAATTACTGCTACTCTGATGTTTTGTCCGGTACCTTTGGGTAGTACTACTGTTGTCCGCAACTGCTGATCTGTATATTTGGGGTCTATTCCCAAGCGAATATGCGCTTCTGCGGCTTCGGGAAATTTTGCCGTTGCTGTTTCTTTGAGCAAACTTAAAGCTTCTATCGGTTGATAGTCTTTATCTTCTACTTTTTCGTGCAGCTCTCTCAAACGACGCGATAATTTATTTTTTGCCATTTTTTACTCCTGGGGTACTTAACGAGATTCATTCTCTCCCCCAAATAAATTTTAATTGTTGGTTGTTGGTTGTTAGTTGTTGGTTGTTAACTCATAACTCCTAACTCATAACTCCGGTGGTACTAACTCATAACTCCCGTTCTTTTCACTCTGTTACCGTTACACCCATATTACGAGCGGTACCCGCAATAATTTTCATTGCTGCTTCGATGTCGTTAGCATTCAAATCAGGCATTTTGGTTTCGGCAATTTCTCGCAATTGGTCTTTTGTGATAGAACCAACTTTGGCTTTATTTGGTTCGGCAGAACCTTTTGGTATCTTGGCTGCTTTGGTGATTAATACCGATGCTGGAGGAGTTTTTAAGACAAATGTAAAACTGCGGTCTTCATAAACCGAAATTTCTACTGGAATAACCGTCCCAGCTTTATCAGCTGTTTTGGCATTGTACTCCTTGCAGAACATCATGATATTAACACCGTGCTGACCTAAAGCAGGTCCTACAGGAGGTGCTGGGTTAGCTTTCCCAGCTTGCAGAGCCAGTTTAATAATCGCTGTTATTTTCTTCGCCATTTCCTACTAGCTTTGTTTTTCTACTTGGTTGAATTCCAATTCGACTGGCGTGTCTCTTCCAAAAATCGAAAGCAATGCTTTGAGCTTGCTTCGTTCCGGACTTACTTCAATTACCTCACCTTCAAAGTCTTTGAATGGACCTGAAAGCACAATTATCTTATCACCAGTAGCCATATCAATTTTCACTACTGGCTCTTGTTCGGTAGCTTGCTTGAAGATTCTTTCAACTTCACCTCGAGACAGAGGTAACGGTTTTACGTGACCCCGTCCTCTACTACCACCACGTTTCTGTTCGGCTCCAACGAAGTTGATTACATGGGGGGTGTTTCGCACCACCTGCCAAATATCATCTTCCATTTCCATCTTTACCAGTACATAGCCAGGAAATACCTTTTCTTCTGTCTGGTAGCGACTGCCATCTTTACGGATTTTAACTGTTGGCGTGTGTGGAATTTCTACCTGGATAATTTTGTCAGCTACATCAAAGGTTTGAATGCGCTGCTCCAAGTTGGTTTTTACACGCTTCTCGCAGCCAGAGGCTACTTGTACTGCATACCAGCGCGGTGATTGTACACCATCGTTTGACGCTGCTTCTATTTCCTCTGACTGCAACGGCGAATTACGATCTTCGTCTGTTGCAGAATTCATTTGAATACCACTGTTGCTGCCCAAGCAAAGAATTTATCTACAAAAAATATCACTGTAGCGGAAAGGGTTACCATCAACAGCACCGCTGCGGATTCACTCACGAGCTGTTTACGACTTGGCCAAACGACTTTCTCAAATTCCTCTTTGGTTCCTTTTAAGAAGTTGCCAGCATTAAACCCGCTACTCATTTCCTGTACCTGTGCTTCATTTTTCTTGACCACGGTCTTTACTCTCCCCCAAACATAATATTCTTAGTTACATCCAAGTTCTCCATTAATACTAACAGCTTTAATTTAGACCATTATTTATAATTAATTGTCTAAAGTTGTTATAAATATAAAATCAACCCGAAATTTTCAGTAAAACTGATATTGCAGTTGTAACTGCAAAGCTTTCGGGCTGAATTTTATTTGAGAGCGCGCCCTGGAGGACTCGAACCTCCGACATCAGGTTTTGGAGACCTGCGTTCTACCAACTGAACTAAGAGCGCACAAGCTTTATTAGTAATTATTTTGTCGCGGTCTTAACTAGTTTAACTCAATTGTGGCATTTAAGATCCATTTTTTTTGAAAAATTAATAATCAGCCACCACAGTGTAGAAAAGCTACTTGCATACTCATTCAAAGAAAGCGGTCAGATAGTTGATGGGCTTGGTTTGTGTCCCGTCAAACTATCGGGTCTTCATCGCATCTCTCGAAAGGAGATGCGATGAAAGGTGATGCCGATGAAGCTGTAAATGCTCGTATCATTTATACGGGTATTTATTGAAGTTACAATGGGCGGTCAAAACGTTGCTTAATTCGAGTAGCTTTACCTATGCGATCGCGAAGATAATAAAGTTTAGCACGTCTAACTTTACCGCGACGCATGACTTTAATATTATCAATTCGCGGAGAATGCAAAAGAAAAACCCGTTCCACTCCAACACCCTGGAATACTTTGCGAACCGTAATGGTTTCGTTTATTCCACCATTACGCATGGCAATGACAACTCCTTCGTAGGGCTGTACGCGGAATTTTTCACCTTCTTTGATTTTTACTCCGACTCTCACGGTATCACCTACGTAAATTACTGGGAGGTCTGTTTTTAATTGTTCCGCTTCTAAGTTGCGGATTATTTCTTGTACGTTCATTGTTTGTCTTCAAATATCACGATCACCAATAATAAATCTATATCGATGTTTTAGTCCACCAATTTCAAGTCATTATTTTAATGATTACAATAATTTTTTGGATCAACCAGAATTTATTTTCACCAAACGGTAGTTGACGGGGCTGAAATAATGTACTTAGAGTATTGAATGTATGAAATTTAGCGTTGTTATTACAACATATAATCGTTTAGATTTACTTAAACGAGCAATTAACTCTGCTCTTAACCAGACTGTTGAGTGTGAAGTGATTGTTGCTGATGATTGTTCTTCTGATGGTACTTGTGAATATGTCAACAAGTTAAAGGAACAGCTACCACTCGAACAACAGCAGCGATTGATTTATTTTTGTAATAGTATAAATTCTGGTCATGCTGCAACGGTAAATGCGGGGATAGAAAAGGCTAAAGGTGAGTGGATTAAATTTTTAGACGATGATGATTATCTTGCGAACAATTGTCTAGAGGAAATGCAAAGGGCGATCGCGCTTCATGAAAATGCTGTAATTTGCTCGTGTATTGCTTCTCAGGTAAATGAGTTGGAAGTTGAGGTGGGTCGTACACCTGTACTGGGTCCGGGATTAGCTTTTTACATACCCCAAGAAGATATTCATTACGGTATGCTTCTAGAAAGATTACCATTTGGGACTCCGGTTCAGGTAGCTTGTACTCGTGAAGCTTTTCTGAAAAGCGGTGGATGGGATGTCAGATTGACGGGTTGCGATGATATTGATTCTTGGATTCGCATTGCTCAATTTGGAGATGCCCTAATTTTAAATCAGTGTTTAGCATACCGAACAATTTGGTCTGGAGGATATGACCAAAAAATCTTTCTACAAAAGCGCTTAAATACTAATATTTTGATGAAAGAGAAGATTTACGCTTTAGTTGACGAACAATACCGCTCTCAAATTCCGCCTTTTGACGATATTATCAATTATTTGAAACTGCACTGGGCGATGGTGGCATTAAAGCAAAAAAAAATCAGCCATTTTCTTAAATTAGCAGATGCTTCTATTTTATCTTTAACTGCTTGGCGACTTCTATTTGCTTCAGCTTTAGCACGTCGCGGAAATTTACATAGTCCTAATTTGCGTAAAATTGTCTTAATTGAATCATAAATTGGGAATTGGTAATTGGGAATTGGTAATTGGTAATAAAAATCCGTGAAATCGGTGAAATACTTTTTAACCTGTGATCGGGTTATATTTTTTTCACAGAGTTATTTAGATTATTCAAATTATGATTATTTCAATATATTTAATATATCTAATATATCGTATTTGTTTTACTAAAGACATTTAAGGATAACAATATATATTATATTGGCAATCTATGAGCGGTTAGAGTATATTTTTAATATAATATTATCAAAGTGGACAGAATACGGAATAAGTAGTTATCGCTGGATGTATTTATCCCTCGAAATTGCTTGTGTACAATATCAGAATCAATGAATTTACTTGGTCTATATCTTGCTTCCTCGAAGCATCCTATCTTTTATTTAGATAGATATGTAAATTGGTAGTCAAACATTGTTTGATTGCTTAAAGCTAGCTATGATTATTTTTTGGTAATTATTTATTAATTTATTTATTAATTGATTTATGAAACACAATATTTATCATTAAATAAATAAAAAAAATCAGGAAACAAATTCTTTAAAGGTTACATCTGAATTATTAAATAAAAGTGGTATATCAAAGCATTTACGATAAATTGATGCTTTGCATAAATCGAAAAAACCTATTTTAATTCATAGTATCTCCATGAAAATAATACATATTTTAAATGATATTCAAGAAATTGGTAACGGCATTATCAATGTAGCTGTGGATACTGCTTGTTTACAAGCTAAAAATGGTCATGATGTAGCGGTGATTTCTGGTGGTGGAGAATATGAGACATTGCTTAATAAATATGGTGTTCAGCATTACCATTTAAATCAAAAAAGAACACCGTTAAATATTTTGAAAGCAGGAATCATTTATCGGCAGATTATCAAGAATTTTCAGCCAGATATCGTTCATGCTCACATGATGACGGGGATACTATTAGCAAGTGCTTTGAGATTTGGAAATAGCTATGGTTTAGTTTCCACGGTACACAACGAATTTCAGCGCGAAAGTATATTGATGGGTTTAGCTGACAGGGTAATTGCTGTGAGCAAAGTGGTTGCCCAGAATTTGGCACAAAGAGGTATTTCACAAGATAAATTACGGGTTATTTGTAATGGAACTTTAGGAAGTCCGCGTAACTCCATCAAAGGTGAATATGAACATTTAGAATTGCAGCACCCAGCAATTATCACTGTTGCGGGAATGTATCAACGTAAAGGTATTGCTATATTAATAGATGCTTTTGAAAAAGTTGCCAATTTATTTACCGAAACTCATCTTTACATAGTAGGAAATGGTCCTGATAAAGAAGAGTTTGAAGCACAAGCAAAACAATTAAATTGCAATCATCGGATTCATTTTGAAGGTTATCAACCACAACCGCAACGCTATTTAAAATCTTGCGATATATTTGTTTTAGCTTCTTTTCGTGACCCTTGTCCATTGGTACTTTCAGAAGCTCGTGAAGCAGGTTGTGCGATTATTGCAACTGATGTTGATGGAATTCCGGAAGCTTTAGATTATGGTGAAGCTGGAATTTTAGTACCAGCAAAAGATAGTCAAGCTTTAGCAGTTAAATTGAAGAATTTGCTTGATGATTCAAATGCATTAAATCAGTGGAAAAATCGAGCCAGTCAAAATTTAGAACGGTTGAATATTAAACGAGTTTGTCAAGAAACAATAGCAGTTTATCAAGAGTTAGAAAAGAGGGAATATAAAATAAGGAATAGGGTATTAGAATAAATTATAAAAATTAATGTTCAGACCACTTTTCGATAAACCAATCAATTACCATTAATAACTTTTCTGCTTCTGGTTCAAAATATTTCTCTGTCGTTGCAACTGGGAAAAAATAACCAATAGAATGTAAAAATACTTCTACATCGCGCTCTAAATTATCTATTTTAAATAAATTAGTTTCAATACCCTCTTGAAGAATCTTGAATAAGTTTTTTCGAGTCCAATTACTTTGTTCTTCTATTATATGTGGATTTAAACGAATTACAGCACGAGCTAATTCGGCTGCATGAGAACCACTATTGCGCGTTTCTTGAGATGCCTCGAAGCGATTGAGAATATAAGCCTTGAGTTTTTCCTGGGGAGATTTCGAGGAATTTAAAATTCTTTCTGTATATGCTATATGTTGCTGTGCAAAAGCTTCGGTACTAGCAATTAAAATATCGTCTTTATTTTTAAAGTATAAATATAGCGTCCCCACAGCAATACCTACATCTTTAGCAATTTCTTGCATTTTTGTTTTTTGAATTCCGTATTTGCGGAGACGCTGTTTGGCTGCATTTAAAATTGCTGCTCTTTTTTCTGGATCAAGTCTTTGCATTCGATACTAATTTCATTTCCATAATTTGACTTTAATGCCATTTTTCGGACGTAATGTAAACGTTGGGTCAATTTCTATGTTTTGATTGGGTAATAATTCTAACTTGAATCGCTGACTAATTAAAGCAATAATGATTGTTGCTTCCATCAAAGCAAAGCTTTTACCAATGCAAATTCTTTTTCCACCACCAAAAGGGAAGTAAGCAAAGTTTGGTTTTTGATTTACTTTGGTGATTTGCGACTTTGTACGGTCATAAGGTACCTCGCTGGAATGAATAATGAACGTTATTATGTATTATTCATTTTAGCGTGTGAGATGGGGATTGTGTGTGTTGCTTTGTTTGGTTTTTTAGACTCAAGTGTTAGTAGTTGCTTTCTGTCGCAGTTTATAGAAATCTTCATGAAGAAACTGGTTTCTTCGCGCCTCTAACTCCTAACTCCTAACTCCTTCTTGCCCATTTGCCACTGAAAAAGTCGTGGAGCAAAATATAAAAACAGGGAATAATAAATAGAGTTAATAACGTTGCTAAAGATAACCCGGAAAATACTACTACACCCAAAGGTTGTAAGAATTCTGAACCTTCTCCGATTCCTAATGCTAAGGGAAACATCCCCAAAACTGTAGTAATGGTAGTCATTAATACTGGACGTAAGCGTTGAGGTGCGGCTTGCAAAATTGCGCTTTGACGGTCAACGCCTTTTTGTTCGCGAATTTGATTTGCTAACTCTACCATGATGATGGCGTTATTAACGACAATTCCCACTAATAATACAGCACCAACGATTACTGTTGCTCCGATGGCTGTCTGAGTAATGTAAAGTCCGAAAATACCCCCAGCTAATGCTAAAGGAATTGTAAACATAATTACTAACGGGTCTACGAGGGAATTGTACTGCACAGCCATGACTACAAACACCAGAAAAGCAGCTAATCCTCCTAATAATTTCAAAGAGTTTTGTAACTCCTGATTAGCTTCTGAAGCTGAACTGGGTAAAACTGACACACCCGATGGTAAATCCAAATCCGCGAGTACTGAATTAACTTGTTTTAAGGCTTCACCAAGGCTTGCTCCTTCAGTTAAATTACCAGCAACAATAAAAACCTGACGCTGGTTAATCCGCTGAATTTCTCCGGGTGCTTGTCCGTCAACAATATTAGCAACATCACTTAGACGTATTTGACGGTTATTATTCACAAATAAAGGCAATCTTGCTAGTTCGGAAGAAGATTTTATCGAGTCTTCGTCTAACTGCACCTTTATATCTACCAAACGATTACCACGCTGCAACTGAGTCGGTGTACTACCTTCAATCGCAGTTTGAATTGTGTCACCAATGTCTTGAGTTGTTAAACCCACAGCCGCTACTCTTTCCCAGTCGGGAATAATCTGAATTTCTGGTTGACGGGGATCAGCATCGGGACGGAATCTAGCTAAGGTGGCTTGCTCTTCCATTGCGGCTAATACTTGACGACCTGCTTGTTCTAAGGATTGGGAGTCGTTTCCTTGTAAAATTACATCAACTTCCGCACCACGGACGGGGGAATTACTGAGAATTAAACCCCGAACTGCACCAGGACTCAGACGCAAGCGAATTCCAGCTAAGTTGAGTTTATTTAATTCTGTGGTAACTTTTTCGACATAAGCTTCCACATCCGTACCGGGTTTTAAGGTAATGGTACTGGAACCCCGCAATGGGTTTTCGCTGGTATTAGTACCAAATAGCGCACCTCCAGCAGTGGTAAATACGTATTCGGTTTCTGGCTGTTCTAGTAAAATTTTATCTACCGCAGTCATCACTTTACGGTTTGTTTCTAATGGTGTACCGGGAGGAAATTGAGCAAATAAACTGGCTTGTCCGGTACTGATGCGGGGTAAAATTTCTTGAGGAATTTGAGGAATCATCCACAAACTGCTGCCACCAAAAATTAAGATAGCAAGTCCAATTGCTAACCAGCGAAAACGCAATACTTTCCCTAAAAAACTCCGATATCCTTCTGTTGCAGCTTCAAAGCGACCATTAAACTTACGTAGCAGCCAAAATTCATTTAAGCGACTCGACCAACGCCAAGCTAACATTCGAGATGTCATCATGGGTACAACGGTGACTGCAATTAAGATCGAAGCCGCCACCGAAAAGCTGATGGTCAGAATTAACTCGTTGAATAGCAGGGAAATAAAGCCACCGATTAATATAAATGGCAATATTGCGACTAAGTTTGTACTGGTGGAAGCAATCAATGCTGATTCAACTTCTCGGCTACTTTGTTCGGCTTGAATGATTAATTGATGGGGACTCAAACGAGTTTTCGCGCTTTTACCCGGAGTCATCCCCGCGCCCTCGGCAATATTCTCCAACATCACAATGGAGTTATCGACAACAATCCCCACACCCAGCGCTAAACCACCCAAACTAAAAATGTTGAGAGAGAAGCCAGATATACCCATGAGAATAATTGCAGCCAGGGTAGCCAAGGGAATCGCCAACACGATGATAATTGTTTGACGGATAGAACCAAGGAATAATAAAACGGCGATCGCCGCAAGCATTGTACCAATTAAACCGGAAGTGGCTACGTTTGATATGGAGTTACGGATAAACTTTGATTCATCCAAAGTAGTTGTAATTACTGTTCCTTCTGGAATTAAACCGGATTGTTTTAACTGTTCTAAACGCTTTTTGACGCTATCTACAACATCAACAGTATTGCCATCTGGTTGTTTTTGGACACTGAGTTTGACTGCTTGTTCGCTATTGAGTAAAACGAACAATCGCTGTTCTTCGGAACCATCTAAAACTTGGGCAAAATCTCGTAGGTAAACGCGACGAGAAATACTAGGGGAAGTGGTAGATGATTCTGAGGAAGCAGAAGAAACTTCAAAGGAAAGATTTTCGATTTCTTCAATATTTTGGAAACGTCCTACTGTACGAATTAATGGCTCGGAATTTTCCCCAAAAATTCTACCACCGGAAATATCTTGATTGCGATTTCTCAATTCATCTAGTACGTCTGTTAACCCTACACCCAAAGCCTGCAAACGATTTAAATCAATATTGATCCTAATTTCTTCTTGAAGTCCTCCCGATACATCTACTACTGCAACCCCCGGAACTACACCGAGTTCGCGAGCGAGTTCTTCTTCCGCAAATACACGCAGGTCAACGCCTTTTAAAGTCGGTGAGGTTAAGGCAAATTCATAAACTGGTAGTTGGGAAGGATCAAATTTGAAGATACGCGGTGCTTCAATGCTATCTGGTAGACGACCTCTAGCTCTGTTGAATGCTGCTGTAGCATCATTGAGGGCTTGGTCAATATTACCCCCCGGCTGAAAGTACAAATCTATACTGACTTGTCCTTCACGAGTTTGGGAATATACCTGAATTACTCCTTCTGTTGCAGCGAAAGCTTCTTCTAATGGTCTGGTAATTTCATCAACTCCCACTTCTGGAGAAATTCCCGGTGCTTCTATACGTGCGCCAATCCGGGGATAAGTAATTGATGGCAGTAAATCTACTGGTAATCTAATGACAAAAAAGATTCCTAGTATAATTACTGCCAGAGTTAGCATCAGTGTACCGATATGCTGGCGGATAGAAATACTGCTAATACTAAATCCGCTATTTTGATTAATTTGCTGCATCTTTTGAGGGAATTGGGAATTGGTAATAGGTAATAGGTAATTGGTAATTGGTAATAGGTAATTGGGAATTGGTAATTGGTAATTGGTAATTGGGAACAGGAAAGAAGGGAGTTAGAGATGTAGTGAGTTTTTTCGGCAAGTTTGGGATTGGAGATGATATTAAGTCCCGATCATTATTTATTCCCTATTCGCTATTCCCTCTTCCCTATTCCCTATTAATTTTGAGTTGATTCGGCTTTTTCAGAAATAATTGAAAGACGTACAGCAGCATTATCTTTCAACGGTTCTCCGCTACGAACCACAAATCTTTCTCCCGGCTGCAATCCAGACAAAATTTCGACTTTACCATCACTTTTTTTGCCAATTGTGACTTCTCTGGCTGAAACTGTGGGTTTTTCTGCTGAAGAGTTCAAAACAAATATTGTTCCTTGACGATTTTGATTGGAATTTTCTTCAGTGCTGGATTTACTCTTTCGATCTTCTTGTAATGCTGTTTGAGGTATGACAACACTTGCTTGTTCAGAGGATGTAAAGTTAACTCGTGCTAATAAACCGCTACCAATCTGCCGATCATTATTAGGAATAACTACTTCTACTGGTACTAGTCGAGCCGTTGGATCGGCTGCTGGAGAAATCCGGGTGACAGTTCCATAGTATGTTTGATTGGGGAATGCATCTAAACGCACTTCTACTGACTGACCAACCTGGATTTTTGCTAATTCTAATTCTGAAACTTGAACTTCTACCTTAACTCTATTGAAGTCCCCTATTTTCAAAACTTCATTCCCCGGTTGAAGCAAATTTCCTGGTTCTGTTGACCTTTCTAAAATTGCACCAGTTATAGGTGATGTTAGTCTTGCATAGGAGCGTCTTTCTTGTGCTTGTGCAACTACTGCTTGTTGAGCTAAAACTCTACTTTCAGCCGCAGCAAGGGCTTGTTGTTCTACTCGAACGCTTTCTTGAGCAGCACGCACAACCTGATCCGCAGTTTGCGCTTGTGTACGCGCTTGCTCTGCTGCTTGTTTGGCGATCGCACCTTGAACGGCTAATTTCTGCTGTCTTTGGGAATCTGCTTGTAGTTGTTGGAGTTGCAGTCGTGTTCTTTCCACTTCTGCACGAGCATTACTGATCTGAGCGTTAATACGTGCTACTTCTGACTTGAGAGATGCTAATTCTGCTTCTGCTTGATTTATTGTTGTTCTAAGTAAAGTATCATCTACCTGTCCGATTACTTGTCCTTGATTAACCCTATCCCCTACATCTACATTTAATCCTAAAAGCCTTCCTTCTACTTGCGATCGCAATGACACTGTACGAAAAGGTGTTGTGGTACCCGTGAGCGGTTGTGATTTTTTTAACGAATCTGTGCGGGCGATCGCCACATCTACAGCCGTTGCACCACCTCTTTGTCCTCCTCTACCCCCACGCTGAGATTGAGCTTCCGCTGATTCTTTGGGAAGTGAGGCGCAACTTGCACTCAAAAGTCCTAAACTTAATAAACAGGCAATCCATCGACCAGAAGAATAAAGTATTTCATGATTATTTTGTCTGCTTATCTCCTTTTTGTAAGGCATATTTTTGGATAATTGGGAATGGGTAATTGGTAATTGAGAATGGGCAATTGGTAATTAAAATCTGTGTAATCCGTGCAATCCTTTTTTTATCCCTGGTCGGGATTTATTTTTCTCTCTAACTAAAATGTCTATTTAACTGTATGTTTCAAATCATTCTTTATATAACCAATAAAACTAAATAAAGCTAAATAAAAATTATATTTTATTCATAGAATAATTCCAAATATTAATACTAATTGACTAATAATTTTTCACCAGTTGAAATAAAAAGCGTTTTTTATTACATCAAGCTCTTTTCATACAAAAAATATCTTTTAACTCCAATTTGTGTATATAAATGATATATAAATACTTGTGTAATTTTTATGCAATCCCCTGGGAAATTTTATAATTATTATAAATATTATTTAATAATTCTTACTATATCGCAAGTAATAAATTCTACATCGCTAATTTGTGACTTTTTTCACTTCCTTTTTTTGAATTCGAGATATATGAACTTTTATTTTTAATGTTGTAGCCAAATTATCTGTATTTTATGAAATATTGCGTTACTTTAAGAAAAGTAACAAAATCTGGTTTGTGGAAAAGACATGATGTAGGGCTTTCCAGACTTGATTTTGAATTTAAGATAAGGGAGGCTACCAGTGACATCACCGCTAGAACTTGCAGAATTAACTAATGAATCGGCAATTGCGGAATTTTTTCGAGAATCAGAGGGTAAATGGCATTCGGAACGACGCTACTATACTTTACCGGATGGAGAAACCAAACAAGTTGAAAGCGCGATCGCAGTTCGGTTTTTAGAAGCGGGATGCGATGAATTGCTTGTTTTGGCTCAGATGCATGATTTAAATTCAGATAAAATATTGATTTGCGGTACCGAAGTGACTTGGGAAAGCATCAACTCGGTGAGCGGCAAAAAAGAATCTAGTGGTTCTACTTTATTTGGTGCCTTGGGCAATATATTGTATCGCGATCGCGGTTTTGCGACATCGAAACCAATTACAGCTGAGTATCATTTCCCGAATCAGAAAACGTTGTGTTTGCGTACCGAGTACAACGGTTCGGTGTTTGAAGAAGAATTAAAGTTTATTGGCGAGAAATATCGTACCCGTCAATCTGTGATTTCTCGTGCTGGGGAACAGGTGATGATTGGGCAGTATTTGGAAAAGCGAATTGAAGGGTAGTTGGGGATTTGCTAGAAAGTTGGATAGTTAAAATATCAGCAGTTCAAAGTTTAACTTCAACAGTAGTAGTCTATTTCATTAGTTTTGATGGCTTGTAGAGACGCAAGGGTTCGCGTCTCTACATTGTTTCAGTAATAAACGAACCAGTCATAATAAATGATTTGGACTAGTACTCCACCACATTAAATATGAATGGTTAGTTTTTCCCAAAATTGTCTAGAGACGTTATTTATAACGTCTCTACAGCACCCTCATAACTTATGTGGCAGACTACTAGTACCGCTTCGCGGAAGTAAGAAGTAAGAAGTAAGAAGTTTGATTTTCTAGTCTTTTCAGCCATTTTTAATGGTTGCCTTATTTACGCCGACTTGTACTAGAACCTTTGATGGGTTATAGGTGGGGTGAGAAGTCGGGTTTTTATTACCTTTGTCTGATGTTGCGATATTTATCTTAAAAACCCGAATTCTGTGGTGTTCGCTATTTTTTAATATCCAAAATTAAAATTATTTAAATTATTTAAAATATTTAAAAATATTTAAAAATACTTTGAATAAAAAAATTGTGTTTTAGATTCCAAATAGCACCATAAATTAATATATTTTTGTTACCTATATTTTTTACGTAAAGAGTAATTTTACTTACTAGGTTAATATTTTATTTATACGAATCAAGTTTGCAAAATTGAAAAAAGATTGTTAGTATCCAAAAAGTTATCTTGTAATTATATTGACCAGTGTATTCTACCAATTGATGTAATTCACATTGGGAAATATGGCAATTATTAAAGTTTCTAGCACCGCAGACAGTGGAAAAGGAACGCTTCGAGAGGCTATCTTTAAGTCAAATTCTGGTGATACTATTCGCTTCGATTCAGCCCTTGCGAACAAAACCATTCGTCTAAAAGAACAACTCGTCGTTGATAAAAGTCTTACTATCGATGGAGCGGATGCATCGAATTTAACCATTAGTGGTGAGAACAAAACGAGGATTCTGCATGTTAGTTATAACTATTCAGATGTAGTGCTAAAAAACCTCACTTTTACCAAAGGTAAAGCAGTTGATAATAACCCGAATAAGACTTTACGAGGGGGAGCTATTGAACTGGTTGACTCTAACACTTTGGTAGTAGAAAATTCTCGCTTTATCAAGAATGTGGGAGAACGCAGTGGTGCAATCTTCGTGGGTTACGGTGCGAGTGCCACAATAAATAACAGTGTTTTTGATGGAAATGACGGAACAGTTGCTAAAGACGGCTTTAGTGCGGGTGCAATCTCAACCTATGGAGGTGGAGAGGGAGCAACAGTTGTTAATAGTAACGGTAAACGCAATGTCGGTGGAAATGCTTTTCTCGACATTCGTGACACAACTTTTACTAATAATAAAGGTACCTATGGCGCTGTTTACACCTTATTAACTGGACTCAGAGTTGAAGATTCAGTCTTTCGGAAAAACGAAGGTAAGAAAGGAAGTGGAGCCATCTTCACTGATGGAGCTAATGGAACCGAGAAACCTGATAATCTTGGAGGAACGACTCTGATTCGTAATGTTGTCGCCGAGGAAAATGTTGGTGGTGGAGGCTATGGTGGAGCCTTTTTCCTCAGCGGATATTCAAAGGACAAGATTGTAATTGAAAACAGCAAAATCGCCAATAATAAAGCTCCTAGAGGAGGTGGTTTAGCTGTTCAGTCGTATCAAGATGAAGCAAATCCTGCCTCATTAATTATTCGTAATTCCACAATTGCTAATAATATATCTCCATCCCAAGGGGCAGGTTTATGGACGGATGTTAAAGGTGGAGTCACAATTAAAGATTCGATATTTTCTGGTAATCGCGTCACTAATTCTAATAAGGATGGACAAATTGGAGGAGCCATTGTTCTGAATACTCCAAAGTCAGCCAAATCGACTATTACCAACACTACATTTGTCAATAATTATGCTGATCGTCAAGCAGGAAATATCTGGATTGCTGGGGAAACACAGGGAAAAAATCTCACCATCAGCAAGTCTAAGTTTGCAGGAAACCGTTCTCCGCAGTTTAATGGTGAATCGGAGCGTACAGTTAATTTCAAAGTTACTGATGGGGGCGGCAATATCGTTCAAAATAAAAACGGTGCGGATACTTCAATTTCTGGAGCAAAATTTGTGGAAAATTTACAGTTAAATCCCGTTCCTCAAAGTGCTGGTGATTTCGGTATCAATTCAGAATCTCAACTGTCTATAAATTCTACCAATAGCGAGCCTCAGTCAGCGGTATACCGCCGTGTAACGGGGGGCAGTAAGCTGACTCCCCAGTCAATTCCCACATCTACCGAAGATGGGATTATCAATGGAGGAATCATAAATCTCCGTAACTTGCAAGATAGGGTGGTTGATACAATTACAAATCAGCCGATTCTACCGGGAGAGAAAGGATATGAAATAACAGCACTAAACCAACGTACCGAGTTAGAACTGCCTGTAGATAATGACGGGGGAATATTGTTCCCACCATACGCGATCGCAAACGCTAATCTAGAAGAATTTCTCGTTCAAAACCCAACTGACAACCTAAATCCAAACGGATTGAATGCCTATTTTGTTTTTGGGAATGGGAATCCAGATAGCCTACAAGAGCTCAAATATTCAGATCATACTTTGGGTTTAGAGGATTTAGCAGAAGTCGGGTTTTTAAGATAAATATCTGTAATACAACACAACCATTATAAAAACCCGACTTCTCAGTTCCAAAAGCTTCAGAAGTCGGGTTTTTAAGATAAATATCTATAACAATTTTTGATTTAATTAAATTTAATTTAATTTTTCTTAAATTACGCTACAATTGCATACAATAGCTCTATTGTCAAATATTTTTCAACAACTTTGATGTTGAAGAAAAATATTTAAGCAACAGAATCATTGTTAGCACCATGTAATTTTCTTGGCGCACTGATGGATAGGACTCTAGAGTCGGTTTCTAAATTTTCTATATCTTGTGAAGTAACATTTGCTGTAAACAAATCATCAGAAATATGACCTCTTAATTTAAGACCTGGGGGTACATATCCAGGTTCTGCGACTTTCACCGTAACCCCAAAAATATCATTATTTTCTGGTTGTTGGGATTGCGCTATTTCAGAGCCGTGTTCTTTTTTGTGACAGCCGTGCAGCGTATTTTTTTTAATACGCACTGGTCTACCTGCGATGTAAAGCATATATAAGTATTCCTGATTTACATTAAGTAAAAAAGTATTCTTTTAATAGAATAATATTATATTTTATCACCTTATATTATCACATCGTTCTGACGATGGAAATTGTAGTTTGAAGATTAATTGGACCGTAGCCATAACGCATTTTCTGTAAAGGGTCTTCTGGAGGATTATTTTCAGCACTTTGGATTAAGATATTGCGAATTTGTTTAATATCTAATTCAATGTTGCGGGCTTGAGCTTCAGCGAGCATTAAAGCGATAATTCCAGTAACCATGGGTGCAGACATACTGGTGCCAGATTTTTGGTAAGACTTAGTTTGAGTAAGTGAACAAGCAGCCCATATATTTTGTCCGGCAGCGATAAAATCGGGTTTTTGTCGTTGATCGCGGGTAGGGCCAGAACTGGAAAAATATGATAAGGGTTGGTTGGGTTTTGTGGGGTTATAACAACCAACCATAATTATATTACGTCCGCAGCCGATAGAGTTAACGGTATGAGTATTATCATGAGGTGGGACAAAACTGGTTTGCGAACCATCTTCACGTTCTATCCAAGCGTGAAAATTACCGTTACTAACTTCCATTCCATGGAGTCGTAAAGTCCAAATTCCTCCTGGAAGTTGGGATTCCATAAAAACACCAATCATATTATCACTGTTGTTCGGGTCGCAAAAACGGTGAGATAAATAAATTAGGGTGTTATCATCTTCGTCTACAATTTCCCCATTTTCTCCTAATTTTAAACTTACTAAAGTTTCGCCGTTGGGAGGAATTATTTCCAAAAGGAATTTATCGGCACCATTATACCAAACTTCCATTGCTTTGTACTGTCTATGACCTCTAGGAATATCCCAATGCAAATCGGTAAAACCATCTTGTGGAACTTTGCCCGAAGCATGAATTCCTTTATCATAAGAATTTCCCGCCGCAATAACTACCGCTCGATTGGGTTTTTGAGCAACCAAAGCATCTAGACTTTGTTCCACCAAAGCCGTACCATCGTGAGGACCGCCATGTAAAGCCAAACTAATATTGATTGCACAAGGGCGTTGCTCGGCGATGTCAAAGATAAAATCTACCGCTTCCACAAGTTCAGTAGTATCACCTAAAGAATTATCAACAGCCGAACTACCATCAGCTAACAGTGCTTCTACAGCACCGTTAGAAAAGTGAACGAATACGATATCAGCTTTCGGAGCTATACCCGCATTTCCGGTACCGTTTCCATTTCCTGTAGCGATATCCATGACATGGGTTCCATGAGCCAGCTTTCCGGGATAGTAACCCAAAGCTAAATAAGGATTTTCTGCTTGTAAAGCTTGATTAATTTCTGCGCTGCGATAAACTTTTCCATAACCAAAAGGACTATCGGGTTCCGAGGAACCATCTTGGTCCCATAAAGCGAGTATTCTAGTAGAACCATCTGGGTGACGAAAATTTTTGTGGACGAAATCGCAACCGACATCGATAATTCCCACAACTACATTTTTTCCTTGTTCTCCACTAGAATCTACTTCTACCAAATTAGAAGTAGTTAATACTTCTGCAAAACTCTGATCAACAGTTAATTGTAAAGCTTGTGATGCTTGTAAGCTAATAACGCAAGGTGAAGTACGTACCGACTGCAACCGCGACACGGGGACTCTCGCTGTCACAATAATTTCTCCCGCAGACGTACTACCAATCTCTGCACCTTCTCTGACTTCACTGAGCGATCGCCATGCTTCAATATCATTTACTTTGGCAATGACTGCAACTTCTCCCACCTCTGTTGAAGCTGTAGGTGGAGTAGATATGCCACGACGACGGCGTTGTATAAGTCTTTGTAACCGTGGGTCAATGTCTGCAAAAATATTTGTCCATTCAAATCGCATCAATCACCTGCTTTTGTCTAATTTAACTAATGATTTTTATTTTTTTCAGATAAAAAAAACTATGTAATAATTCGGCTATTTAGTAATTTAATGGTAGCTCAAATTACACTTTATTTTATACGAGTAAAGGATATTTCCCACCGGATAAAACGCAAAAAATAAATTTAGGTTCTTAGAGGATGTTTTAAAAGTATCCGGCGGTTTAAACCGCTACTACAAAAACAAAGTCCACCTGCGTGGACTAATTAGTTTAGAACCCGCGCAGGCGGGTTTTGTTTGTGTAGCCGCGACTTATAGTCGCCAGTTGAAGTATTAAATTAGACTTTCAAAACATCCTCTTAGCAATTGTGTATATGAATTTTAATTCTTTAGCTGTGGAATTTTCTAACTTTTGGATTAATCGCTATAATCGCTAAAGTTTATCAGTTTATAATTGTTTTCAATTATAAATTAACTGTTTAAGTTGGGTGTTTTGAATTTTTGGTATTACCAGATAATTCAAATGAGCAAAATTATATTTATAAAAAAGTTATAAAAAAAAGTAATTTAGCTTACATAACAGTTAAAAATTTCCGAAAAAGATATTTACTTTTCTCCAATACATTGATATATCTAGCCCAGACTTGACATTGTAAAAGTCGTAATTCAATTAATTTCAATATATAGAGTAGCTAAAAACCGTGTTGCAAATTAACAGAAAAATAATTTCTTTGACAGTCTTAGTGATACTAGCTTTAGTTGGATGTACCACTTCGACACCAACTCAAACTACTGCAAATCAAGGCAACCAAGGGAACGTAATATTCATTCACCCAGATGGTACTAGTCCATCTCATTGGGGTGCGGCGCGGATGCTGCATTATGGTCCAGATGGTAGACTTAATTGGGATAAGATGTCTAATTTGGGTGTGTATTTAGGACATTTGAAAAACCAACTTACAGGAACTTCTAACGCAGGTGCAGTAGTTCACGCTACAGGAGTGAAAGTAAACGCGGATTCCTTTGGATTAGATGAAAATGGACAAGCTATAGTAGCAGCTTCGGGTAAACCACAAACGATAATGGAAGAAGCTGTAGCTGTTGGTAAAGCTACGGCGATAATTAATTCAGGGATAATAGTCGAACCTGGAACTGGTGCTTTTGTCGCTAAAACTAAAAGTCGTAGAGACTTTGCAGAAATTACCAAGCAAATAGTTGAATCTGGAGTCGATGTAATTTTAGGTGGTGGTGAAGTATTGTATCTGCCTAAAGGAACAGCGGGAAGATATGCTTCTTCTGAAGAAAGTCTGCGGGAAGACGGAATAAATTTAATTGAAGTTGCGAAACAAAAAGGTTATACCGTAGTTTACAATCGCGACGAACTGTTGAATTTACCTCCAGATACTAAAAAAGTATTAGGAATTTTTGCAGCAACAGATATTTATAATGACGAATCGGAAGAAGATTTACAGGAGAAAAATTTACCCTTGTATTTTGCAGAAGCGCCGACAGTTTCCCAAATGTTGCAAGCAACTTTAAAAATTGTCTCACAAGATAAGGATGGTTTTTTTATTGTTTTAGAAGAAGAAGGTACTGATAATTTTTGTAATTATAACAACGCCAAAGGCTGTATAGAAGCAGTCAAACGCGCCGATGATGCGATTGGTGTAGCGATGGAATTTATCGAGCAAAATCCTAACACTTTATTAGTGACTGCTGCTGATAGCGATGCAAGTGGTTTAGAAGTAATTGGAGTTACCACTAAAGATTTTCCCTTAGATAAACCTTTACCAGAAAAAGGTGAAAACGGCGCACCATGGGATGGTAAAGAAGGGACAGGTACATTACCTTTTGTTTCTGCACCAGATAAACAAGGAAACAGTTATCCCTTTGCGATCGCCTGGGGAGGTTTTAATGATTTTACTGGTTCTATTGTTGCTAAAGCACACGGATTAAATGCGGATAAATTAGCTAATACTGTAGACAATACTGATATTTATCGTTTGATGTATTTAACCTTATTTGGTAAGGAAATAGTTGACAGTTGACAGTTGACAGTTATCAATTCTTAACTCCGGTGGTACTAATTCCTAACTCCTTTAATCTAAAATCTAAAATCTAAAATCTAAAATCTAAAATTTTCTAATAAATGGTGGATAAAATCATTATCCACCGTTGAACAACTATAGGGAATCACGTATCTATATATTTAAGCCAAGCTATTTGAAGAGAAGCACACTGTTTTAGTTTAGAGATATTATCGTTAGAGATGCATAACTGTTAGCTGAAGGGAGGAGTTTTCCGTTCTCCCTTGTTCATTTTGGTATAAGTTTTCTGTGTTCCGATCATACTCCCAATCAAGTATCCACCTAATCCCCATAAGACTGGTATTAGCCAAGATTCATCTTTTCGACTTGAATCAGATTTCTCTAACGTTTCTTTAGTAAATGGTTCATTATTGAAAGATTGTGCTATTAATTTCCCTGATAAATTATTTTCGATAGCACTCGTCGGTTTCACAACTACAGCAGAAAATATCGCTAAACAAGCAGTTGCGAATGCTAATTTACGAGTCATCCTCATCATAATTCCTAACCTTTTTGATTTGAGTAGATACTTAGACATATAAGGATAATTCCTTACTCTGATCCGAAAATTAGCAGAGAAAGGAATAGTCTTTATATACCTAAATTTTGGCTAGCAATAGCAGTTAGCTTTTACTATTTGTACTAGTTTTTACTGAATAAAACAATGTTCCTGTGTTACAATTGAATGTTTATCTATAAAAGTAACTTAGACATCAGTGTTAATTATCATACAACTTTATTGGTATTTAGCTTGATAGAATCAACTCTTAATTGAGAAGTCATTTCCATCAGAAGTCGGGTTTTCATGAAAAAACCCGACTTCTAAACCTAACTCTTAATTACGTAATTACTAGATTCAATAGTTAGTAAAGTTTTCAGTTTATCTTTTGTAGAAGTTCTAATTCTATAGTTCTAATTCTAATTTTTGATAAAAATGTGCTTAATAGTCTTGACTTTATAGAAATGAAAGACACTTAATTCTTGAGCTATGTTCCCTTTCAGTTATAAAGAAATGAAGCCCGCTTTCTCAAGGGACTTCAGGTGCATTTCTAATAATTAGTTATGCAATGGAAAGATGTTGCAACACAACTCGTTTGTAAATTAAAACACAATACAAATTTCAGCTTTAAACTGTTACTGGTGATTGCTTCAATTCAAAAATTTTCTTAATTACATCTTCTACAACCTTATCCGGTGTAGAAGCACCAGAGGTAATTCCGACAACAATTTTCTCATCTGGGAGCCATTGATTGGATATTTCGATATTGCCATTTAACTGACAATGCTCGATACTATCTGCCGACAAAATTCTCTCCACACTATCAATATGATAAGAGGGTAATTCTCTTTCCACTGCAATTTCTTGCAAATGGGAAGTATTCGATGAATTAAAACCGCCAATGACTATCATTAGATCGAGTTTTTCCTCTACTAACTCCAGCATCGCATCTTGTCTTTCTTGAGTAGCGTCGCAGATGGTATTAAAGCTTTGAAAATGCTGATTTAATTCCCCAGGATTATATTTTTTCATCATGGTATGCTCAAATAATTTACCAATCTGTTCGGTTTCTCCTTTGAGCATTGTAGTTTGATTGGCAATGCCAACTTTTTCTAAATCCTTATCTGGATCGAATCCTGGGGAACAAGCTTTACTGAATTTGGCGAGAAATTCTTCTCTATTACCGCCATTTAAAATATAATCGGCAACATATTCTGCTTCTTGCAAATTTAGCACAATCAGATATTTACCAGCGAAAGAACTAGTCGCAATAGTTTCTTCGTGTTTATATTTGCCGTGAATTATAGAAGTACAATCAACTTTTTTATGTTTTTCAACTGTATTCCAAACTTTAGAAACCCAAGGACAAGTTGTATCAACAATTTTGCAACTTTTATCATTAAGTAACTGCATTTCTTGAACGCTTGCTCCAAATGCAGGTAAAATCACAACATCTCCAGATTGAACCATAGAAAAGTCTTTTTGACCAGCTTCTACAGGAATAAATCCCACCTGCATTTCTCGTAAACGTTGATTGACGGATGGGTTATGAATAATCTCATTAGTAATCCAAATCTTTTCTAAAGGAAAATGCTTACGAGTTTCATAAGCCATCGCTACAGCACGTTCAACTCCCCAGCAAAAGCCAAAAGCTTCCGCTAGACGAATAGTAACATTACCGCGAGTTAAAGTATAATTATTATCTCGAATTTCCTGAATTAAACCGCTTTGATATTCTGAATGTAGCTGAGTCGCAACTTCTTCTTGATGTCCAAATCCTCGACGGTGGTAATTTTCCGAATGTTGTAATGCACGTTTAAAAGCTTTTGTATCCATAATATTAGTTGTTAGTGGATAGGAGTTAGGAGTTAGGAATTGTAGAGACGGGGCGTATTGCTACGTCTGTACTGGAGTTAGGAGTTAGGAATTGATAACTGTCAACTGTCAACTGTCAACTGTCCACTGTTCACTGCCTACTCATTTGAGAGTATAACTGTAAAGCAGAACTCCAAACTAAATAACCATTAGGATTAAGATGTAATCCATCAGTTGTCAAATTTGAACGGAGATTTCCTTGTTTGTCAGCAAACAAAGGATATATATTTAAGTATTTTACGTTTTCTTTTGCTGCTATGGTTTGTAACTGTTGATTTAAGTTGCGAATACGACTATTAGGAATTGCGACAAGTTTTTCTTTTCCTTCCCAAGTTGCTTCTTCTCCTTGATGTGGCAAAATAGACTGAATCACGATTTGTGCTTTGGGATGCTTTTGACGCAAATAAGCCATAGTCTGCCGTTGATTATCTAAAATTGTTTGATCATCGACATCAGCAATTAAATCATTAATGCCTATCATCACAAAAACGGTTTCCGGTGTGGTTTGATCGAATAAACTTAATCTTTTTAATAAACCAGCCGTTTTTTCTCCAGAAATTCCTTGATTTAACCATGTTTTATTATCTGGTAATAATTCTACAGGAAACCACAAACTTAGAGAATCTCCAGCCAATATAGTTAAATCGCGGGGCTTTTTCTCTGCTGCGACTTCAGCCTCTTGTTTCAAAATATTTACCCATTTTTGATAGTCAAATTGATGACGTTTACCTGGTTGAGTCTGACTATTAGAAGTAGGTGGAGGGGTAGGAGAAACTACAGTACCGAAAAAAGCGGTAAAACCCTGCTGTTTTCCGATCAGCAAGATTACCGCTAATAAAAGTATGCCGTTACTTAATAAAGAGAAAAATGCCCAAGCAGGAAAGGTTTTAACAGAACTAGACACGGGTAGCGAGATAAATCTATTATTTGCATAAGATTGTAATCTACACTTTGTCGGATGAATAGGGAATTGGTAATTGGTAATTGGTAATTGGTAATTGGTAATGAATTAGGAGTTATGAATTTTAACCTCTAACCTTTAACCTTTAACCTCTATAAGCTTCTTCACCGTGTTCGCTGATGTCCATTCCTTGTAATTCTGCGTTTTCATGCACTCGTAATCCGACTGTGACATCAACTACTTTGAGAATAATCCAGGTACCAAATCCGGCGATAAAATAGGTAAGGGCGATCGCAGCCAATTCTAAAAGTAATTCGTCGGGGTTGCCAAATAATAAACCGTTTCTTGCTCCTGGATTTACTGCTCTACTGGCAAAGATACCTGTCAATATCACACCAACTGTACCACCAATTCCATGTATGGGATAAGTATCTAAAGCATCGTCAACCTGCATTTTATGCTTGATGCTGACGGCGTAGAAGCAAATAAAAGTGGTGATACTACCAATTAAAATTGCTGCTATGGGTGTGACGAATCCCGCAGCTGCGGTAATACCAACTAATCCTGTAACGCTTCCGGTTGCTATACCTACTGCTGTCGGTTTACCCCGCAGGCTTTTTTCTAGAATTAACCATGTTAAAGCTCCCGCTGCGGCGCTGGTATTGGTATTTACAAAGGCAATTACTGCTAAATTATTGGCTTCCAAAGCACTACCTGCATTAAAGCCAAACCAACCAAACCATAGTAAACCAGCACCTAATAAAATAAAAGCGATATTGTGCGGTGGACTTAATTTATCGGGATAAGTTTTCCGGGGTTTGAGATACATCGCGGCAACAAAAGCAGACACTCCAGAATTTATATGTACAACTGTAGCGCCCGCAAAATCCAAGGCACCCCAACCACCAGATAAACTTAATAATCCACCTATACCCCAAACCATATGGGCGATTGGGGAATAAACAAAAATTGACCACAAAACTACGAATACTGAGTATCCGGTAAAACTCATGCGTTCGGCGATCGCGCCGGAAATTAAGGCTGGGGCGAAAATGGCAAACATTCCTTGATAAGCCATAAATGCTAAATGGGGAATTTGTGGTGCGTATTCGCTGGGTTCTAAACCAACGTCATTTAAGCCCAGCCATTCAAATCCACCAATGAATGCATTACCAGGTGAAAAAGCCAAGCTATAACCCCATAAAACCCAAGTAACACCGATAATAGCCATGGTCACAAAGCTCATCATCAATGTATTGAGGACATTACGGCTGCGGACAAATCCACCATAAAAAAAGGCAAGTGCCGGTGTCATGAGTAACACCAAAGCTGCACAAATTAATATAAACGCGATAGAACCATTATTCGTAGCAGGTGGAAACCCTGGTGATTGTACTTGAGCAAAGGCATTATCCATTGTTCGATTTACAAGCAGCAAAGTTATGATTAATATCAATGTGGTTTTTTTTAACACTTGTTATTGGGAATTGGGAATTGGTAATAGGTAATAGGTAATTGGTAATTGGGAATTGGTAATTGGTAATTGGGAATAATTAGTTATAGATTTTTAATTGCAGTAATCATCTCAAATTAGTTGAGATTTAGCTATGATTTACGATGATTTTAGTTTTAACAAATCAATTCATATGTGTTTTTTTAGCTTTTTATTTAATGAGTTTTGTTTGAGATAGACAAATGTGATTAACTTGATTTCATCTCGACTATTACAGAAGTCGGGTTTTTATGAGTGTTTTGTGGGATTAGGAATAAACATTATAAAAACCCGACTTCTTACCCCACGAAAAATTAAGGTTTTCGGGAATATATCAATTACTCCTATCTATCCCGCTCGAAAATTACCTATTTCTCTTTATCTTCTTTCCTTTGCGTTCTCTGTCTTGAAAAGTTGTTCATGGGGGAAACCCCCAAGACCACACTTTTCGCTGTGTCTCTGCGGTTTTTTTTTCAGTAATCTTTCAACGAGAACGGAGTAATTGTTTAACGTTGCAGAATCCGGGTATGAATTTAGATTCTGAGACGTTACAGTGTAACGTCTCTACACAGATTTCGCTTATCCATAAAATTTGATTTATAATTCAATCTTGTGGTGCATCTAAGCCAACCTACTACTATTCCCAATCCCCAATTACCAATTATCAATTCTCTTGTTAACAAGCTTTATCTTAATCCTACTTATAGGCTTTTTCATCGGACAAATTGCTCGACGTATCAAAGCTCCTGCATTAGTAGGTATGGTTTTGGTAGGAATTATCCTCGGTCCTCAAGTTACTAATCTCATCGCTGCTGATATACTTACAGCATCTGCTGCTTTGCGAACCACAGCTGTAATGATAATTTTGATGAAGGCTGGGTTGGGTTTAGATCGGGAAAAACTTGTACAACAAGGAACTGTAGCGCTACGGTTAGGTTTCCTTCCTGCAACTTGTGAAGCTTTAATTATTGCCTTAACTGCAATTTGGTTATTAAATTTCGATTTTGCTACTGGATTATTACTCGGTTGTATCATTGGAGCCGAATCACCTGCGGTAATTGTACCGGCAATGCTACGCCTCAAAAGTCTGGGTTGGGGTGTTACAAAGGGAATTCCTGATGCTATCCTCACCGGCAGCGCTCTGTCTGATGTTTTACTATTATTAGTGTTTAGTTTGTTATTAAATTTTTTGACACAAGGAGCAACTTCTGGGGTAAGTTTACCTTTTGGTATTACTCTGAGTGCAATTCAATTCCTACCGATTCAAATTATTTGTCAAATTGTTTTAGGAATATTATTTGGTTTAGTTACAGCAAAATTATTAGTTTTGTTACTGGTAAAGCAGAGTTGGACTCAAAATGTGGTACAGGATACCCTAGTTGCAGCAAGTTTAGCATTGTCGCTGGTAGTAGTAGCGGAGAAATTCCCCTTCTTCTCTGGTTATTTAGCAGTCATGGCAACGGGATTTTTCTTGATTGAGTTGGATGCTCCTTTAGCTAGAAGATTACGCTCTGGTTTTGATAGTTTGTGGGTTATAGCAGAAATCATTTTGTTTGTGTTGCTCGGAGCAAGTATTCAAATACAAGTATTAGAAAAAACTCTGGTACCTGGCTTGATAATTATAGCCATTGGAACGCTTATCGGACGTTCTCTTGGATGGTATTTATCTACATTAGGAAGTAATTGGAAATGGCAAGAAAAGTTATTTTTACTACCTGGAAACTCAGCAAAAGCCACAGTGCAAGCCGCAATCGGAGCGATTCCCCTAGCACAAGGAATTGATGGTGGAGAGACAATATTGGCGATCGCCGCTTTATCTATTTTAGTAACTGCACCTTTAGGAGCTTGGGCAATTCCCACTTTTGCACCAAAGTTGTTAGAGCGGGGTGAAGTAGACCCCACAAAGGTGGCGATCGCCAGTAGGATTATCATATTAGCTGCGGTTGATACTTCTGCTATGGCTACTCAGGTATTAATTAAAGCTGCCGATTTTGCTCGTCGTAGTAATGGTGAAGTCATTGTACTCCACGTAATTAATACCAGCGATGCTCAAGCAATAGAATTTTTAGAGAAAAAAACTCAACGACTTTTAGCAGACATTCGCCATCAGTTTATTACAATTACAGGTTCAGTTCCAGAGGAAATTATCCGGGTAGCTAAGGATTATCAAGTTACTGATATTGTCATGGGTAAACGAGGACATCAACCTTGGAAGACGCTTTTGGTGGGTTCAGTTTCCCAAGCTGTATTAGAATCTAGTTCAATTCCTGTAATTTTAGTTGAGAATGAAAGTATTGTTAAATAGTGTGGTAAGAAGTCGGGTTTTTATGACTATTTTGTGTTTTACCGATAATCTGGTAAAAACCAGACTTTTTATAAAAACCGCAGAGACGCAGCGAAAAGTGTGGTCTTGGGGGTTTCCCCCATGAACAACTTTTCAAGACAGAGAACGCAGAGGAAAGAGGTTTTTCAGAGAATGGCGTAGGAGTAATCAGAAGTCGAGTTTTTAGGCTAAATATCCTTTAGACAAGAAAATGTTTCTAAAAACCCGACTTCTCAGTTTTTTACAAACTTGTAGGCATATCTCCTTGTGTTGAAATTCCAGGTCTATCTATTTCACCATATCCAATGGTGTCAACTTCTTTCGCAAAACCGCTATAAGCTTCCATTCCGTGTTCACCAATATCCAAACCTTCCAATTCTTCTTCGCGGGTTACACGAATACCCAATGTCGCTTTTAACGCTACCCAGAAGATGGTGCTGAGCAAGACAGTCATTCCTCCTACAGCCAAAGCACCTGCAAATTGAATGAATAGAGGTTGTATACCACCACCAAAGAATAAACCTGCATTTGGTCCAGCTGCATAAATACCGTCGGGATTTGCTCCCACAGCAAATAAACCTACAGCCAAAGTACCCCATAAACCGCACACCAAGTGAACGGAAAGCGCACCTACAGGGTCATCAATTCTGATTTTATCGAAGAAGGTGACAGAGAATACGACCAAAGCTCCGGCAATTGCACCAATAATTACCGCACTACCCAAGTTTACCCAAGCACAACCTGCGGTGATACCCACCAAGCCAGCCAAAATACCGTTGATGATCATCGATAAATCTGGCTTACCTAAATAACCCCAAGCTACAAAACAAGCAACAGTTCCACCAGCAGCAGCAGCTAAGTTAGTGGTTAATGCAATGTGAGCAATGGCATTTGCATCAGCAGCCATTGTAGAACCGGGGTTGAAACCAAACCAGCCCAACCACAAAATCAAACATCCCAAGGTAGCGATGCTCAAATTATGCGGAGGTATGGCATTGATTCTACTGTCGCTATACTTACCAATACGAGGACCAAGTATGGCTGCACCCATCAAAGCAGCCCAACCACCAACTGAGTGTACAACTGTAGAACCAGCAAAATCCCAGAAACCGGCTGCGGCTAACCAGCCACCACCCCAAATCCAATGTCCGGTAATTGGGTAAGCAATACCAACTAGTAACAGACTGAAAATTAAGAAGTCAATAAACTTGATTCGTTCGGCTACGGCTCCAGATACAATTGTCGCAGCGGTTCCAGCAAATGCTAATTGGAATAAGAATTTCGCCGACAAAGGCACACCAGCCCAGTTCAGAGAACTGAAAACACCTTGATAAGCATCACCTGTTACGGGGCTGTTATCTGCACCTTGCAATAAGAACCCATTTAAACCAAAGAATGGGGTTCCATCACCGAACATAATACCAAACCCAATTACCCAAAATGCCAGGGTAGCCAAAGCAAACACAATCAAGTTCTTAGTCAGAATATTGACGGCGTTTTTCTGACGACACATTCCGGTTTCTAACATTCCGAAACCAGCGTTCATGAAGATGACCAAAAATGCGGCAATTGCCACCCAAAGCGTATCTAATGCAACTTTGAGTTCCGCTGTGGTTGGTCCTTCGGCAGCAGGAGCCTGAGCAACTGCGGCATAACTCCAAGCCAATACAATTAAGCCTGCAATAGGTAAAGAAGCACGTAAACTAGGGTTTAAACCTTTGATTCCTCGCTCTATTTGCTTGACAAATGAGCTATTACCTGTACCGCTTCGCGGCTGTTTTGAATTACCTATTCGACTTTTTCTATTAATTCTTTTTCGCGTTAGTTTTTGCATCTTCACTCCAAAACTTCCTTAACTTTCCTTGACTGGAAAAACACCGCTTTCTTTATGGTAAAACAATCTTACTACTAAGCTGAAACTAGCCTCTTAACTATCAGCTTTTTAGCTAGACCCGATATCAAAAACATCATTTTCCCGAATCCCATAACTAGCTTTTCGGTAATTAATGCTTGATTTTTATACCTATGTAAAGATGTTCCTCGAAAAGCCTATTAAACAACTAGGAAATCAAACAATCTAGTTAACAGTCAACAAAGCAATGATACATATGTCGCTGTAACTAGTTTTTCTTAAAAGACTATTAAAGATTATTATTATGTATTTTTGGAAACCTCTCAAGTCGCCTCATAAATTCTTTAACAATTCGATGTTTATCTAAAAGCCTTTTCATTGAGGAATTTGCTAGATTTAAAAAAGTTACAACGGTTAAGAAACAAAATTTACAGGACACTCTTTGTAAATTCTGTAACTGTTGTTACTATTTTTTACTATTTCAGATCATTTGCGACGGTTCTTGAAGCTCTAAATCACCATTGTAATTAGTATTTTGTCAATATATCATAATTTTATGATTGCAAATAAACATGGTAATTATTATTTTTTATACGAATAAACTATCTTTCTACTTACGTAGAATAATATGAATATTTTATAAGAAATGTAACTACTTATTTTTGAGATTTTTTTTGTAATGCAGAAATTTGTGATTTAGTATTTATTTTTTCAATTTATTTTTTAATTGAATAAATAAGAGTAAAAATACCTGTGCGGGCAAGTTAGTTTGAGTACCTTTTTCTCTCATCACAATTTGTATAATGTTTATAACGGCTTTACATTTGTTCTAAATATTTTTGGTAGCCTAATTTTTCTAACTTTTCTTGCTTTGCAATCACAGAATCCCGGAGATTTTGACGATATAAAATCACTTTTTCGAGTAAATCTGGTTGATAAGTAGCGAGTATTTGTACTGCTAAAAGTCCAGCATTTTTGGCATTACCGATAGCCACAGTTGCTACAGGTATACCTGCTGGCATTTGCACGATAGAATGTAAAGAATCGACACCTTTTAAATACCGACTGGCAACGGGAACTCCAATAACTGGAAGCGGGGTTAAAGCAGCAACCATACCGGGAAGATGTGCTGCACCGCCGGCTCCAGCAATAATCACTTTAATTCCGCGAGAAACAGCAGACTGAGCATATTCCACCATGCGGTGTGGGGTACGATGAGCGCTGACGATCGCAACTTCAGTAGTCACGTCAAATTCTTCACAAATTGCGATCGCCGCATTCATAGTAGGTAAATCGGAGTCGCTACCCATGATAATGCCGATTAGGGGAGTCATAAGAGAGTTGGGAGTTAGGAGTTATAAGTAATTAAAATTCTAAATCGTTCCTTTGTCTACCTCCCATTGCCAATTACCCATTACCAATTACCAAAAATGATATTTTTATTCTTGATTAATAGTGCTAGTTTCTATCAAAATCGAATCAGCTTTAACTAATATCTCGTAAATCCCATGAATCTCAAAACACTAAGCAATTTTACTACTCCATTAAATATAATTAATGCTCTGGTTCCCGGTTACAAAGATAGACAGATGTTGTTTATTAACCGTGATGGGATTATTGAACAAATAGTGTCCATGGATAAAATTATCAAACGGGTTCCCCTGACTAATTTACAAGTATTGGATGCCGAGGGCGATCGCCTTTCTTTGGGTGGTGTGGATTTACAGATTAACGGTGCTTTGGGAACTGCGTTTCCCGAATTAAATGCAGAAAATGCCGGTAATTTAGCAAAAATTTGCGATTATCTTTGGGATAGTGGTGTTGACGCATTTGTACCTACTCTGGTAACAACTTCTGTGGAAAATATTCAACGTTCCCTTAAAGTTATTACCGATTTTATGCAAAATCAAACTTCGGGAGCGAAAGTTTTAGGAGTGCATTTAGAAGGACCATTTTTGAATCCCGAAAAACGCGGCGCACATCCTCAAGAGTATCTATTAAACTTATCACTTGCAGAAGTGAGAAGAGTTATAGGGGATTTCACAGAGATTATTAAAATAATTACTTTAGCGCCGGAATTGGATGGTGATCACGAAGTAATTTCTTATTTGCGTCAACAGGGTATCACCGTTAGTTTAGGACACTCTCAAGCCACCGCAGAACAAGCACAAAGCGCCTTTAATGCCGGTGCGACGATGGTAACTCATGCTTTCAATGCAATGCCACCGTTACATCACCGCCAACCTGGTTTATTAGCTGCTGCTATTACCCACAAACAAGTTATGTGTGGTTTTATTGCTGACGGTAAGCACATTTCACCGATGATGATAGATTTATTGTTACGAGCAAGCGATTATGCTCAAGGACTTTTCTTAGTCAGCGATGCTTTGGCTCCTTTAGGATTACCAGATGGAACTTATCCTTGGGATAGTCGAGAAATTACAGTTACTGATGGTACTGCACGGTTAGCAGATGGAACTTTATCAGGAACTACTTTACCACTGCTCGCAGGAGTACAAAATTTGGTGAAATGGGGAATATGTGATGTAGAAATAGCGATCGCACTGGCAACATCCGCACCGCGACAAGCAATTGGTTTATCGGGAATTGAAGGCGCTCATGCTAGTAATTTGTTACGTTGGAATTATGACGAATCAACTAAAGAATTAACTTGGCAACGGCTATTACCTTAAACAGTATTGAGATAAAACTGAATATATTTCACAACAAACCACAAAGCTACCGCTACAGATTTGTGGTTTTCTGCTTTTTTATGCGTTTTATCGTCCTCAATTGGTGTATTGTACCGATAATAAGCATTTTCTCGATTTGGAATCGTTAAATATTAAATTATATAAATCTATGAACGTAGTAGACGATAAGACCATTGTTAAAGAATATTTCAATTCCACCGGCTTTGATCGTTGGAGACGCATTTACGGCAATGGTGAAGTAAACACAGTTCAGCTTGATATCCGCAAGGGACATCAAAAAACCGTAGATACGGTACTTAGCTGGTTAAAGAGTAACGAAAATTTGTCAGAAATCTCAATATGCGATGCTGGATGTGGTGTGGGTAGTTTGAGCATACCTTTAGCTCAAGCCGGAGCCAAGGTTTACGCCAGCGATATTTCCGAAAAAATGGTCGAAGAAGGAAAGGAGCGAGCCGAGCAAATTTTAGGGAACGCGGATAATCCCATTTTTACCGTACAAGACTTAGAAGCCTTGAGTGGTAACTATCATACAGTTGTTTGCTTGGATGTTTTGATTCATTATCCTCAAGAAAAAGCCAGCGAAATGATATCTCATTTATGCAGTACCGCTACAGAACGAATAATTCTCAGTTTCGCACCTAAAACCTTTGCTCTGACTATACTCAAGAAAATCGGCAGTTTCTTTCCAGGGCCAAGTAAAACTACCCGTGCATATCAGCATCGTGAAGCCGATATTGTCAATTTTTTGCAAAAAAACGGCTTTAGCATCCAACGTCAAGCCATGACACGCACCCGCTTTTACTTTTCCCGTATACTGGAAGCTGCGCGTAAGTAAGGTTAAGATCGCGGCAAGATATCACATCTTGTCGTGTTTCTATGAAGTTTCTCACAAAAGTTTCCGCTGGTTTGCTACTTTCATTCGGATCTATTCTTCTCATGCACGTAACTGTGGAGGCATTATCGACTAATAATCAAGAGACTCAAGAGCAAAAACAAGAAATCGCAGATCAAGCCTTTGCTGGTTTAGCTTTGGGTTTATCTGGTGTCGGATTTGGAACCTGGCTGATATTGGGATTGCGTCAGCAACATCAAAAACAGCTAATGAGTCATCTTCAATCTACCTTTTATCGTCTTGTCGAAGAACAAAGAGGACAAATTTCCTTATTGCGCTTTGCTAAAGAAGCCGAAATCACAGGAGAAGAAGCCAAATTATTCTTAGATTCCAAAGCCAAGGAATTCAATGCTACCTTTGACCATAGTCGAGAGGGTGGCGTTTATTATCACTTTCATCTTTGATCGGGTGTATTTATTTTAATTTTGTTTTGTTTTAATTAGATTGTGGAAACGTTTTATTAACGTGAGTTCCCACTATGAGAAGTCGAGTTTTTATCAAAAACCCCACTTCTTACCCCAGTAAATAGTAATTAGGGTTCAGAAGTCGGGTTTCGTGAAAGTTACCCGACTTCTTGGTTCAACGAGTGATAATTTGATGATTTAAGACTGGAAGCTTTGATGGAAGTAGGGTTAGAATCGTTCTTAAACTCAAAACTTTCAAAATCTTATGAAAACTGCTGAGAAGTTAGCTGCCGGTTGGTTGATTACATTAGGGTTTATGCTGATGACAATATCGGGCCAGGCAATGAGAGATAAAGATTTAATGTATAAGCAAATACCGCTTGGTGCCTATACCGAACAGGATTTCGTCAACCATCAAGCAGTAACTCTTCTAGATATGACAGCCCTCAATGGGATGATATTTGGTTTACCCAGTTTAGTTTTGGGTGGATGGTTAGCATTGGGAATGCGTCGTCAAAGCAAACAAGAAGAAAACGCGATCGCCCAACAAATGAATCTTCATTTACAATCGATGTTTTATCGCATGATAGCCGAAAATGAAGGACGCATCACAGTTTTAGGCTTTGCAATGCAATCACAGCTACCACCAGCTACCGCTAGACAATTCCTAGACGACCAAGCCAAGCAATTTAATGCTAACTTCAAAGTAACTGAAGATGGTGCAGTTTCTTATCACTTTGATATATAAGGTTTAAGGTTAAAGGTTTAAGGTTAAAGGTTTAAGGTTAAAGGTCAAAGGTTTAAGGTGATAACTCCTAACAAGCATCAACTATCAACTAACAACCATCAACTATCCATCAGATGACAAAAATATTTATGAGCCTAGCAGCCTTGTTCGGAGGTTTATCGGTGGCTGCTGGTGCTTTTGGTTCTCACGCTTTAAAGGAAAGACTTAGCGCTCGCGCTTTGGAAATTTTTGAAGTTGGGGTTCGCTATCAAATGTATCATGCTTTAGCACTTTTACTTGTCGCAATCTTGCTCAGTCAAACCAAATCACCATCACCAAATTTAATTGCCAGTGGCTGGTTATTTATTATCGGCATATTTATTTTTTCAGGCAGCTTATACGCCCTAAGCTTAAGCGACATTAAAATATTAGGAGCCATTACCCCAATCGGTGGTGTAGCATTTATCACTGCTTGGGGTGCATTGGCGATCGCCGCATTCAATTATCAATGAGGAGTTAGGAGTTAGTACCACCGGAGTTAGGAATTTTAGATTTTAGATTTTAGATTATAAATATCTCCCCATCCCCTTTAACCTCTACCCTCTAACCTTTAACCTTTAACCTTTAACCTTTTTTATGTGCCGATTACTTGCCTACCTTGGTTCGCCTGTTTCATTAGAAAAGCTACTTTACAACCACGAACATTCACTGATAACCCAAAGCTATCAACCCCAGGAAATGATGTCTGGAACTGTGAATGCTGATGGTTTTGGTGTGGGTTGGTATCATATTCAAAAGGATACTGAACCTTTTACCTACAAAAGCACGCTACCGATTTGGAATGATGTTAATTTACCCAGTCTCAGCCGCTACGTAGAATCTGGATGCGTAGTTTCTTACGTTCGTAGTGCGACTTTGGGGCAAGCACTCGATATAAGTAATTGCCAGCCATTCAAATATCAGCGCTTATTATTTCTTCACAATGGTAAAATTGATCAGTTTCGTCAGACTTTATATAGACCTATACGCAGTTTATTAAATGATGAAATTTATCAGTGGGTAAATGGAACTACGGATTCAGAGCATATTTTTGCTTTGCTACTTAACGAGTTGCAAAACAACCCAGGTAAAAGTTTAGAGCAAGCTATGCATCTAATTTTACTTAAATTAAAAGAGTTGGCGGAACGTCATAATACTTATATTTTGGCTAACTTAGTTGTGAGTGACGGAAACCGTCTTGTTGCTTCTCGGTTTAGTACAAAACCTCCATCCCCAACTCTATATTGGCTGCAAAATGATGCTAATTTTTCCAACTCGGTAATTATTGCTTCTGAACCACTGTTTAAAGGTAATTGGAATTCATTTCCAGAAAATAGCATTCTTAGTGTGAGAGAAGATTGTGATCTCAGAATTGAGCAAATCTAATTTAAAAGTCGCCGGTACTCCGCCGTGCGACGACCGGCTTTCCCCGGTCAATAGTACAAAACAGAGCATTATCCGCGCTTTTGTGGAATGTCGTGCTAAAACTCTTGAGTTATTTAAAAATATGGATGAAGCTACTTTTTGTCTTCAAGCTCATCCAGATTTTAGCCCCGTAGGCTGGCATTTGGGGCATATTGGCTACACTGAATCTTTATGGATACTAGAACGTAATGCGGGTGAACCTTGTTTGTTTCCCCAATACCGTCAACTTTATGCAGCAGACGGTTTACCCAAAAATCAGCGGGTTAAATTACCTACGCTCGCAGAAACTCGCGATTACCTTGATACAATCCGAGAGAAAGTTCTTTATTGTATGGAAAGAACTGATTTAAAACAGCAAGAACGTTTATGGCGGTTTTTACTACAACATGAAAGTCAGCATAGCGAAACCATTAGCTTTGTCTTGGAACTGATAAGAAATCAGCAGTCAAATCAAGAAAAAGAAAATTCTTGGCATTTTGCTTATTCTTCTCCTTTATTCTCCAACCCTCTCAATGAGATGATTCAAATTCGGGCAGGTGAATTTGAAATGGGTAATAATTCTTTGGATGCTCTCGATAACGAACGCTCTGCCCATAAAGTTTATTTAGATACATACTCAATCGATCGCTATCCCGTAACCTGCAAGCAATATCGAATATTTACGGAATCTGGGGGTTATAAAAACAAACAGTGGTGGTCGGAAGCAGGTTGGGAATGGTTGCAAACAGAACAAGCGACACAACCACTTTATTGGGAAGATAATCCAGATTGGTACAATCACCCAGTTTGGGGTGTAAGTTATTACGAAGCAGAAGCTTACGCAAAATTTGTCGGTAAAAGATTACCTACAGAAGCAGAATGGGAGAAAGCCGCGAGTTGGGATGAAAAAGTAAAATGCCGTCGTATTTATCCTTGGGGAGATGAACCACCTACAGCCGAACACTGCAACCACAATAATATTCATAATCAGACAACACCAGTAAACGCTTACTCATCCGGACAAAGTGCCTACGGTTTATACGATACTCTAGGAAACGTTTGGGAATGGACTGATAGCTGGTTCGATCGCTATCCAGATTTTCAGCATTATCCATACAAAGGCTACTCCCAAACTTACTTCGACAACGAGCATAAAGTTCTTAAAGGTGGAAGCTGGGCAACTCGTCCCTGGGCATTACGGTGTAGTTTTCGTAACTGGTATCATCCTCATATGCGTCAGATGTTCGCTGGATTTCGCTGTGCGGCTTGAAGGGGGGATGGGGAG
>NZ_JADEWL010000221.1 GCF_015207665.1 Plectonema cf. radiosum LEGE 06105 | reverse complement strand
CCCCTATCCCCGCCCCAACGGGGCTTGGTCAACCAGAAAAGCAAAATAAAACTTTAGCTCTAATTTCCGAATCAAAGATTGAAAACCTGCTAGAAAAAATTGGGAAGTTCTACCACGATGTTGTAGGAACTTTAGGAGGACAATTACAAATTGAAGTTGACAGAGGTAAAAGTGCTAATCGTTCCGACTCTAATATAATTAATTCCTGCAATACTATTATCAAAAGCTTTGATATTGCTCCGTGGGTTGAAGAAAGAAAATTGAGTGCAATTTATACTAAAAAGACAATGAATGTTAAAGGTCACGGAGCTATTGACAAGATGGCAACGGCGACTAATGAAGCATTCGCACAAAGCGCAATAGTACCGCGTTCAACTCAACAATTCCAAACCTTTTTCAAAGGAGTTGAATTCACACCCGCACAGAAACAAAAAGCAGTAAGTATTAAGAAAATATACGATTCATTGATCCGTCGAGCCATTCATATTGGTCGAGAAGTGAAACTTGCACCAGGTCTAAAAATTGTTGCAACCAATCCTCAAGGTAATCAAATAGAAATTGTTGGTTTAGCTCAGAAAAAACATCCGAATATTTTTGATAACCGAAAACTCAATATTACGCTAATAGAAAATAAAAGTTCCTTTAATAAAACCGACAATAAATACATAGCGATAGCACCTGTATTTGATGAACGCGGAAAACCAAAGTTTAAAACAAACGGTCAGCAAGAGCGCAAGCACCTGGGATATATTTCAGAAGTTTCTTTACAGCAGTTCCAAGGTAGCATCAAGCCATTTACCGAGTTTAATAATTTAATCCAAAAAATTGAACCAGGATTAACACCCAGTCAAGTTCGAGCAGCTTTTAAACAAGTCAAAGAGTTTGCAGCTACAACCCGTGAAAGTATTCCGTCTGCTGAGAAAGAAGCAGTTGCAGCTGCAATGTGGCAAATATCAACTACCAGTAAAGATGATACACAATACGGCTTTAAGAAAACATCGGCTGCTTTCGCCCTGTTTGGAGAAGAAGTAATCGGAAGACTAGAACAACTGCAATTTACCGAATTTGCAATTGTGGGAACCCATAAACCCTGTAACGAGCATTTAGGACGTAAATGGGTGGGAGAAAAAGTTGAATGTACTATTGAACAAGCACCCGACCCTGCAAATCCAACACAAAATAAACGTTGGTTAGTAGCTGAAGATAAGAAATTAGGGGTATTTCGTAGCGAATCAGCACAGTTACCTATTGGTACTTCCTTCACAGCAGAAATCACATCTCCAGCGAGCGCATCGGTTATTGTTACGAGTAGCAAAGGTAATCAACTGAAGGTGGGACAGTTGAAAAAGTATGAACCAGCAGGCAGAGAATGGAAAGGGGAAGAACGGACAATAACAATTAAACTCTCAAACGTTGGAAAGGCAATTAAACCAATAGCTTTAATTGACGACAAACCTTTAGGTGAAATTGATAAAGAATCATTCAAATTATTAAGCGAGAAATTAAATGCAAGAGGTATTAAAGTCGAAGGGTTTAAGTTTGAAGGTAAACTAGAATCATCACCCGCAACTATTTCTCATATAAAAGTTGATTCACAAACAGTTCGATATCCGTACATTTGGACTAAGGAAGAAGTTTTAATTAAAGACAAAAAAGTAAGTTTACTAGATGAATTAAAACCCATTCTCAATGAAATTTATCAGGAGAAGAGTAATCAAGTTTTACTGCATGATGACGAAGCATCTTTAGGTGTATTAGCAGTTAAAAATGAATATTTTGAATCTTTTTTTCAAGAAAAGAATATAGACGCAGAAATTTTTAAAAAGTTATCTGATGAAATTGATCAAAAATTTGGTGTTGAGAGCTTGATTGGTATTGCCAATAAAGACAATATTGAAGAACTTTATTTTTGTGTCACCGTACCTACAGAGGTTTCAGAACAGAAGACAGCAGCTAGAATCGACGATGTTTTAAATTTTCCGCTACTTTACGACCAGTTGCAAGATGGACGAAGAAGCAAATTTATTGCAATTGAATTGAATGAATTACAACAGTTGATTAATCAAACTGAAAATCAAACAAAACAGTCAACCACGCAACTAACTGAAGTTAAAGCAACTGGCGAAAAAGATATAAGCGTAGCAATTCCTATAGAAGATAATTCAAATTTGACTCAGAAATCTACTAGAAAGCTTGCTCTGAGCGTAAAACGTGAAGAATGGGAAAAACAGATGCTAAAACTTGCTCTTGCGAGTTTAAAAGAAAATCCCGCGAATGCTGGTGAGGAGATACAAACAGCAACTTTTGGAGATGATAAATATCGAGTTATTCATCATGTACCTTCAGAAATCCTGCGGATTGTTGATGAGGAAAATCATCGCGGAACTTTATATAAAGTGCAGAAAGGGAAACCAGTTCAGGTATGCAAGTTTACTGAGGATGAGAAGAGAAGCTTTGAGCATAATCCGATACAGGAGCAGAAAGGTTTGCAACAAGGGTAAAATAAAATTGCTGCACACTATAAAGCTACCATTTCAAATGGCACAAAAGCCTATAAAACCAAGCTTCTTTCTCTTGCATTTTGACTTTTGCCGATGTGTACTAGTGTTGAGCTTATTATCCTAGAGATATAATTTATATTATTCAAATTCAGATAAAAACCATGTCGGAGAAATTATCAACACTTCAACAAGCACTTGATGTTGTCGAAGCACTCGAACCAGAGGAACAAGCAATCTTGCTTGATATCATCACCAAACGTTTAGCTCAACAGCGTCGCAATGAGCTTATAAAGGATGTAGAACAAGCGAGAGATGATTACCGTCATGGTAATGTTAGACGTGGGTCTGTTGCTGATTTGATGGCGGAGTTAGATGAGTGAAAAATTTGGTTTGGAGTGCGAAATTTTTACGCAAATTCAAGCGTCTAACAAAGAAAAATGCACAATTAAGTATTCAAATTGAAAAAGTTTTAGAATTATTAATGGAAGACCCTTTTGATTCAAGCCTACGAACTCATAAGTTAAAGGGTGATTTAAATGGAGTATGGTCTTGTTCGGTAGATTACGATAATCGAATCTTATTTGAATTAGTGATTAATACAGATTCGGGAGAGGAAGAGATATTTTTGCTGACTTTAGGCTCTCATGATGATGTTTATTAATAATTTTTACCTTCTGTCCTTAACAAGTTATGAAAATTTAATTTTTATTATCAAATAAGAGCTTTTAGTCATCAACTTTTTAAGCGATTAATATTTAATTAATCAAACTCAAAATGGACGAAAACCAACGTAATTGTTGAATAGTTTTATTACTGCCCTTTGCTTCTTGCAAAACAACTTTTCCATACTGCTTACACCAGCTAATTTAGCTGTAGCCCGAATGCTAGCTTTTCCACGACCTTGGGCATCGATTTCAATTTCTTGTTTTATTTGCTGTAAGATATCATCCAAAAGAAGCTGAGTCATAATTTTTCCTCGTCCGTTGTAATAAATTTTTCAATCCACTAAGCCATAACGCAAAGCATGAACTGCTGCTTGAGTGCGGTCTTCAGCACCAACTTTGTTAAGAATATTGCGAACGTGACTTTTTACAGTTCCAATAGTGATGTGAAGTTGATCGGCGATCGCCCCATTAGTACTCCCATCCACAATCAACCGTAATATCTCCAATTCCCTACCCGTTAAGGTATATAGATTGAGCATTTCTTCATCTAAACTGGATTTATTAAAATGTAATGAATTAAAAAGGGCTTGCTCAAGTACAAAATGTGTAATAGTAGGGTCAATCCAAGTTTTACCAAGATAGGTTATATGTATCGCTTCAATTAATTTATCAAATTTGATATCCTTCATGCAGTAAGAATTAGCACCCGCAGCGAATGATGTTAATACAGTTTCTTTATCTGAATTCAAGGTTAAAATCACTACCTTTATTTTTGGATATTTTGTTTTAATTTCTCTTGTTAGTTGAATACCCTTTAAGGAGGGTGAGCCAATATCAATAATAACAATTTGGGGTTGTGTTCTATTTAATAGCGTCAAACCATCTTTTGAATTGAGAGCATCTCCAACAATTTCGATATTTTCATATTGATGTAATGCTGTCCTAATGCCAATAAGTGTAAGTTCTAGGTCTTCAATAACTACCACGCGAATTTTCTCTGTACCTTGAGCATTTGTATGAGATTTGACTGTTGAATTGATTTCTGATTGATTATTTATTGGTAAGTCGTAATCACATGATAAATTTAATTCTTCCATTGTTTCCTCCATCAGTTTTGTAATTTAATAAAAATGATTTAATCCCGTAATTTTTTATTTAAGACAGCTACTTACTTTCTTAAGGAGGTTTTACCCGTAATAAGCAATAGTCACTTTGACGAGTAATATTCTTTCTTTTTTCATTCTTTACTAAAGCCTTTTGTTCGGGAATTTTAGTACAGTTTAAATTAGTCAAGCTTTCAGAATTCCAAATAATAATATTCCGTGCTAACTGACCTTGAGAACCTTTTACCCACCGCAAACTTTCCACCTCTGCAACTGTTAGTAACTTGGGTTTTTCAGAAGCATATCCACCATCCAACCATACCCGAACAGATAAACCAGTCAAAACTCCAAATCCAATTGCAGCTACAAGTAATCCCATCGCTGGCAACATTACCCTCAAGCGACTTCGCTCTTTCGACTCGCAATGTTTGATAAGTCGGTTGACCATCGAGCGGATTTCCACTTCCTGACCACTCACAGCAGTACGCTTTGCTTTCTCCAAATGCTCATAAATAGCTTCCGACCAACGTTGAAACAATTGGTTGAATTCATTAGGTTTATTTTCTAACAGCACCTGAAGCTGACCAGTTGACAACATTATTAGGAATAAAGGGTCGCTTGTAGATAGTCCATGCTCGACTGCTACTGCTAAAACCCGTCTTTGAAAATCAGCATCTTTCCCTTCAAGTAAACGATTTAGATAACTTTCGTTTTTTGCTTTTCGCAAACTATGCACCATAATCAATTCCTTTTTGTTGCTTAATTTCGCTCCGATCAGCTTCGTTAACTGAACGTTCTTCTTCCATTGCGTTTCTTGCTCGTCGAAAATCTTCTCTATCGAATTGATGCAAAATCATCTCAATTTTGGCAGCATCAATATCACCCAAACCGTGAATAATATCAGCGTCGAAAGTCGCAGTAAAGATAGTATGTCCATCTTCCTCATCACGTAAACTACAACAACTTTCTTCAACATTGATTGTGACAATTCCAAAAGGTTTAAAGACAAACTCATCAATATTTTGCCTCTCGTACTCATCCATGATTCTTTCAGTTAAATATATTTGAGCATGAAACAATTCATTTTCATCTAATTTTGGAGCAGCTTCACGTTGAAAGTAATTCATAATTTCAGTTATGTTTGTGGTGTTTACTGCCGATTGTTGCTCGTTATATAGATGATTGTTGTGCATTTCTATTTCTAATTCTTGTTCTAAAGTAACTAATTCATCCGAAAACGAATGAATTATTAAATCCCTTAAAGCATTTATATTCTCAGGAGTAATGCTTAGTTGCTCTGTTATAACAGCTACGTCTTTCTTATTGATTGCATTATCTTCATTACTGCTAGAACCAGAGTTATTTGTAAACTGAGATATATTTGAAATTAGTTCTTCACGTAAATGTGCTAATTCCCACACATAATCCGGACTAAAAACTTGTTCAAATATTTGATTACGAGTTGTGTATTCAAAACTTGGTTCTAAATTTCGGTAGGATGATAAACTCCATTTACCTTCACGGTTAATATGTCCGCTAATTAATACATCTGCTTCTTGATGAGCAAGAAACCATTCCGATTTAATTCCTAAATTCTGTAATATACTATCTTCGGTGGTAAGAACATATAATCTTCCCATGTATTGTTCTTTATCACTAATTATCACGTCACAGTTAAAAGCTTGATTTGTTGAGTATAAAGTCTGAAGTTCATAATTCATAAAATTTGCCTTTAATCTCTGATAAGATATCACGAAATAATTAGACAGAAAGCAATTATAAATTTAACCTAACTACTCTGAATATTACTAGTTTTAGCTGATTTTTTCTCCTTTAACCACATTTGAGTACTTTCTATTGCTTGGTTTGATTCTTCTAAAAAAGTAGATAATCTTTGCTGCGACATTATAGGCATTGCTGAAGAGATTTCTGCTGCATCAAATCGAAACTTATTAGAGTCAATGAAATATCTATCCCCCGGATACAGCAAGGGAAAATTAATAATTTTCAAGGTGTTTTTATACTTTTTACATAAATCCTTGTAATCAGCATCATTTTCTAAAAAACTCCAATCATCAGTTTTACCCAAATTTCTCACAAAAACATGGAGCATTTTATCTTTGTATAATTTCAAAGATTGATAAAATAAATCGATAGATTCAAAACCACCATCACAGACAAACCATTTACAAATATCTACACCATATTTGTCTGCAACTTCTAATAAACGTCCCTTTTTTATCCAGTTTTTAACTTGAGGAAATACGTTTGCGGGAAGATTGACGATGACGGGTTGTTTCCTAGCCAATTCAAAAATGATGTCAGCCTTATCTCCTTTGTTTACAGCTTCACTAAATTCAGCATCAACAGCATAATTGTAAAAGCGCTTAACATCTTGATTCGTTATATCTGCATCAACTAAAGTATGTTCTAGCTTCTTATCAATCGCATACTGTACCATTACACGGGCAAACAACGACTTCCCTACCCCTCCTTTTTCACCATCGATTAAATGAATTCTTGCCATAATTAACTAATTTTTATTAATCAAAGGTTTCACTATCTGTTGTCATTCCTGCTAGATTCCATGCTTGTAGGTTAGAATCATCTGTTTGTTTATGAGTATCTGACGGTGCTAAGTCGATACTAGAATTAGATGGCTTTTCGGATGGTTTACTAGTGTTTTCTAATCCCCCAAACACAGTAGAGAAAACATTGCCAACTGAAGAGGAATCTACTTTTATCGCAATGCTCACGTATTGTAAGTGATTGGCGATACGCAAAGCGTCGCCCTTCGGGCTATCGCCTTTACTGAATCTAGAAATATCAGTTCTAGAGTTTCACGAGAATGATTACCTTCGCTGTAGAGTGCTAAAGCCATGTAGTAAGCATTAAGAGCAGTCATTATCATCATGGTCTTATTCTGAAATGGATGCAGGCTCCCATTCTGAATGTAACTAAGCATTTTTGCTTTATCCGAATTCAGTGGTGGTTGATAGCGCCACAGGAAGTCCTTTTTTCTACCC
>NZ_JADEWL010000041.1 GCF_015207665.1 Plectonema cf. radiosum LEGE 06105 | reverse complement strand
GAGGAATATTACCCTCAATATTCATACTCCCCTATTTATACAAAAAACTATAAGTTAATGAATTCGGAATTAATTAATGCTCTAAATTAAATATTTATATGTCGCAATTAACACAAGCTTTAGAACGTATTTTAGAAATACGGAAGAAAATTTATCCTTCTGTAACAGCTAATTTAAACCCAGGTCTTACAATAAATGAAATAGAAAAGATAACTAAAGATTGGCAGATTCCACTACCAACTGAAATCTATGAACTATATCAGTGGAGAAATGGGTTTGCAGACGGTCATTGCTCGATTTATGAATTTGCTAGTTTATTTGATATATGGGGATTTGAGCCTCTACAAAATTTATCTATAGAAAAGCAGCCATCGCCTTATGAATATGAACTTGATACTCCTTTTTATGCTCTAAATATATTGCCTTGTTATGAATATGATTCTGGAGGTTATATAGTATTTGATGAAAAAGGAGAAACCAAATGGGTCGAAATGGTTTCCTTTGTTGATGGTTTTTCAGTAAGAATAGATGAATATTATTACACTTATTATTACACTAATTTAACCAATATGGTTTTGACTATAGCAAACTCCTATGAAAAAGCATATTATCAAGATAATAGGGATGATTGGAAAGTAAATGAAGAAACAAGGAAAAATATTTGGTATCAATATAATTCATCAAAGTTATCTGAATCTACCTTGAATAAAATTATTCAAATTACTAATTTTAATTTTATTAATCAATTATTTACAAATAATATTAATTTTATAGACCCTACCACTCAAGAACCTTTAATCCAGATTCTTCAACAAATAAAACTGAATACTGAAGATAAAAATATTAAAGAAAAAATCACAAGAATACTTGGAGAGGGAGTTAAAAAGATACCAAAAGAATTTTCTTATTCCAATCTGTTGAAAGAATATTGGAAAATTAAAGAACCATTAATATCATCTTCTCAGAGATTTCATTTATCAATAGAAGAAGAAGTTTATAACGGACAAAGTATCAAACAAATTGACCAAAAGAGACGCGAACAAAGTATAAAAATAGCAACTATTTTTATACTATTTATGCTGAAATCAGTAAATACACTTACTCAAGCTTTAAGCTATGATGATGCTTTCATTCGTAGCGAAGCTGCTTGGGCATTAGGAGAAATTAAAGCACTGGGCGCAGCAGAACCTTTAATTGAAGCATTGCAAGATGAAAATAAAGAAGTTAGACAGGCGACAAGAGAAGCTCTTTTAAAGATAATTTTAAAGTTTCCAGAGGTTGAAAATTTAATTCCTTTTTAAATTGCTCTCGCTTATATAAATTACCCGCTCCATTTGAAGTCAGCTAGCAGTTTTGATAACTTGCGTCCATCATTGAGAACCAAAAAGATAAAAATTTGAATGCTTGAAAGCTTTGCGTCAAGAGGTTTTTGGGAGTTGCGTTAATTCCTTAGCGTACAATTTTCCCGTTTTGGCACAGTCTCGCCTGAATCTCCCGGCTAGAAGCCGGGTAGAGCGTCAAAAAAATAAGGATTTAACCCCGACAAACCTTTAATCTTTCCCTTACACGAGGATTACTATCAAGATAATCTTTTAACTTCTCGCATCCTTTTGTTAATAACCTGTTTAATTCGTCAATAGACCAAATTAGCACCTCATTTCCTTGAGGTTGATTACCTTGAACGTGCGCGAGAATGTATTTACCATCCGGGCTGAAATTTGCTTCGGTTACAAATGTAGATGAATACTTGTACTCTGCAAGCTGCTTACCTGAAGTATCCCAAATATGAAATTTTTTGTCATTTGAAGCTGTGAGGATACGCTTACCATCCGGGCTAAATTTAGCATACATAACCGGAGTTTGATGGGGTATTTCAACTAGTTGTTTACCATTCGTATCCCAAATAATTGCCATATTGTCTGTGGAAATAGCAATAATTCGTTTTCCATCTGGACTAAAACTAGGGTTGTAAATGTCTTGATTTACTTTAAATTCTGATAACTTTTGACCCGATGTATTCCAAATGCTTGATATCGTGCCATCAGTGGTAATAATGCGCTTTCCATCTGGACTAAAGCTAGCACCAAAAAAGCTTTTTTCACTTGCTGGAAACTCTACTATTTTTTTACCCGAAATATTCCACAAACTAGAATAATTTTTGCCGTCATAATCAAATTTGGCAATAATATATTTACTATTAGGACTCCAGATCATACCTCTGGCTTTGAATGTAGAGATTAACTTACCTGAATCTGACCAAATTTTAGTTTCTTTCTCATCAGTTGTAGTTAAAATATACTTGCCATCTGGACTAAAAGCAGCATATTCTAATGCTTTTTCGTGTCCGGAAAGTAATAGTAACTGTTTTCCCGATCTATCCCAAACACGAGCAGTTTTATCGGTTGATGTTGTAACTATTTTTTTGCTATCTGGACTAAAATTAGCACTACTAACTATACCTGAATGTCCTTGAAATCTTGCTAACTGCTTACCATATTTATCCCAAATTAATACAGATTTCCAAGTTGGGGTAACAACATATTTACCATCCGGACTCCAACTTGCTCCATTAATTTTATCTTTTGATTTAATAGTTGTTGTAACTACTGGGATTTTTTCGAATAAATTCCAGATACGAACTTTTTTATCAAATCCATAAGTAACAATATATTTACCATCTAGACTCCAACGGGGACTACTTTGATTTCCTATTAATTCGGCGATTAAATCAGCAGATAAATCCCATGCTTTTGCAGCACCATCTCTTATATCCCATACTTTTATGGTGTCGTCGGTTGTAAAAAATTGATTACCATCAGGACTAAATTCTGCATTGCTATTCAATTCTTTCTGATTTTTTATTTCTCTAATTAGCCTACCGGATAAATCCCAAACGTAAGTTTTGCCATATTTTGATACAAAGATACGCTGACTATCGGGACTAAAACCAGCATCTCCAGTTTCCGTATCGTCATCTACTTGAAATCGTGCAATTTGTTTACCTGAAATATCCCAAACATAGGAGTCATTAGAGTTAGTTAAAATATACTTTCCATTGGGACTCCAGTAAGCGCTGCTGACAGCTTTTGAATGTCCCGCAAATGTTCGCACTAGTTTACCCGATGTATCCCAAATTTTGGCTGTTTTATCATTAGAAGTAGTCAAAATATATTTACCATCTGGGCTAAAACTGGCAGTATTAACTGTATCTTTAAGTTGCAACAATAAATTACCGGATAAATCCCAAATACGAACTATTTTTTCATCAGAGCCACTAACCTCAAATTGTGGTTTTTGAGATGTAGTAATTATACGTGTTCCATCAGGGCTAAAACTAGCACTATTTACCCATTCTTGATATTTAATTATTGCTAATTGTTTGCCAGCAAAATCCCAGATACGAACTGTTTTATCATCAGAAGAGGTGAGAATATGCCTACCATCCGGATTAAATTCAGCATTATATACTCCTCCTTGATGTCCTTTTAGTGGAACTATCAGTTTACCTGACAAATCCCAAATCCGAGCGGTTTTATCATCGGAGCCAGTAATAAGATACTTTCCATCATCGCTCCAGTTCACAGTTGTAATATTACCTTCATGAGCAACAAACTGCTTTACTTCACGGATATTATTGGTTATTGTTTGCAAAGCAAACAGCGGACTGGTAGCGGGATAATTTTCTAGAGAACGTCCATCTTTCACTAGTTTTTTCAACCTTTGTCCCGCATCCATTGCTGTTACTAAAGATTCGATTTGTTTGGTTTCAAACTGTTTTAATGCTGTAACTCCCGCTCGTTCTAATTTCGTACCTTCTTGAGCTTCTTGTAATTGATGATTTGCTCCTATAAAAGCAATCGTGGCTCCAATAACTGAACAAATCAAAACAGCACCACCAATACGAGTTTGTCGTTTAGCTTTATATTGAGCAGTAGTTAAGGTATCGTTAGCTTGTGCTAATATACGACTTTCTTCTTCTTGAAGAGATAAAGCGGTAGCTATTTCTTGTTTTTCTAATTCCTGACTAGCATTTAAAAACTGATAATCTTGCTTGCTTAAACTTTTATCCACAGCCCAAATATTCGCGTCTTTCAATGCTTTACCACGCAACAATCTAGAATCATCTTGACAGTTTGCAGCAACCCAAGCTGATAATGCTTCCGAATATGGTCTTAAATTCATAAGTGCTTTTTCTACCCAATTCAAATCAAAAACACTTGCATAAATGCGGTTATAAACTCTTAAATATCCCTGCTGTTCTACGACTAATCCAGATAAACGTAACTCTATTTGTTCTGGACTATCTTCGGCAGGTATTCGTCCTAATTGTAAAATTTTCTGATACAAACCAAGCAATGCACCTGTATTATGCTTGCTCCTCAAAATTCTATCTTTGATTGTTTTTAAGTGCGGTGGTTCATCTTGGGATTCCCAATTTTCAATTATTTCTTGTCTAACAATATTTTCTACATCATGACTTGTTAATTGCGGAAAACTTGCTAATAAATCGCATAATTTCTGTGTAAGTAATGGTTGTCCTCCAGTCCAATCTAAAACTTCTTGTAAAACAGCTTGGGGATTTTCAATTTCTTTCAATCCTGCTGCTAAAGGTGTAATCTCATCTATTTGAAAACCATTAACTTGAATCGCACTACCAATATTAAAAGGTGTTCTAACTTTATCAGCGATTAAATCGCTTGGTGTTGCAACTCCTAAAAGTACAAAAGTAAGCCGATTAAACTCTTTATTAAGATTACGTTTCTCATAGCAGCTTCTAATCCAAGAGAAAAAGTCATCGCAGGGAAAATTTAAACTTAAAATACTATCGATTTCATCAATAAAGATAACTATTTTAGATTTGATTTTTTCTAATAATATTTCTTCAATAAATATATCCAAACGCTGTAAGGGAGATAGTTCGGAATTTTTCTTCCAAGATGTTCTAATAAACTCGCTGGGATTAGCTATACCAAAATTAGCTACCAAAGTGTAAACAATTCCTGCATACCATTGTTCTGGATTTATATCTTTACTACCACGTCCAGAAATATCAATTGTTGTACAAGCGATTCCTTCAGCTTGCAATCCTTTGATGGCGCGAACTTGTAAGCTGGTTTTACCCATTTGTCGAGAATTAAAAATATAGCAAAAGTTGCCTGCTTTTAATTCTTTGTAAAGGTCAAAATCTGCTTGTCTCACTACATAACTAGGAGCATCTTCTGTGAGACTTCCACCAACTTTGTAGGAAAAATTGTTGTTCATGATGTGATATTTATTTTAAGTTTATAGTAAGGACTTTAGTCCTCTCCGGAAGGGAAGACAGCCCTTACTACGAACAATTACATCCGATTACGACTAATCAAAGCTTCTAACTGCTTTATCTGACTATTAATTAAAACTATTTCTGGATGCGTTGGATTATATTTTGTTGTAAGTTGCGATCGCGCTACTTTCAAACGTTCGATTTTTATACGAGCAGTATTTGATATTATGCCTTTTTCTATTCCTTCAAGTGGCTGTGCTTGTGTGTTTTCAAGTTGTTTATATAAGTCCTGAAGTTGAGCGTCAAATTTCCTGATTAATGGGTTTTGAAGTTTGAATTTTGCTAAATTTAATGCTCGCTCGACTTCTATTTCTGCAATTGATTTTAAAATCTTAGCAGTGGCAAGATCCGGCTCTGGAACTGATACCCCTAGTTGTGATAATTCAGTTCTAACTTTATCTATCATTTCTTGATACATGGGATCTATACCACTAATCGCAAAAACCATATTGAAATCTTCCCGCAAGATTTTATCCGCTGCTTTGTAATCTTGAATAGCATTATTTTTATCTCCCAAATCCCGATACAAATTAGCTCTGTAAAAATAAGTCTCAGCCCCAGCAGAGGAACCACTATCACGAATGTATTCAGTCAAATCTGAAATTGCTTTTTGTTTTTCACCTAATTTTTCATAAGCCCTAGCTCTGTTCCAATATGCAACGTCACCTGAACCCGATCTACCTGCATTTTTATTAATTACTTCGGTATAATCCTTAACTGCGGCTTTGTAATTCCCAATTTTAAAGTAAGCATTTGCACGTTGATAGTAGGGAGCTACAACTTGAGGATTCAGTTGAATTGCTTGCGTGTAAGAAGAAATTGCAGCTTGGGAGTCTTTTTCGCACTCCATCTGAAAGAGTCCCATGCTTATGAAGTCATCTACTGTATTAAGTTGTGGTGGTTTAGGAGTTCTGCATTCATCAGGATTATTAGAAGCTAGGATTGGTGTAATTAATGGTAGGGAAAAACTCAGCAGCAAGATAGATGATGTATGAGTTAATACGGAAGGTATAGAGAATGGAAATTTCATAATTATGTAATTTAGAATAGTTTTTAGTAGAATTAGGACTAGTGATTCCTACTAATCTCATTTAACCCCAACAATATCTGAGTTTACATGGGAGTATATCGAGTACGTATCGATTTTGTAACGAGATTGAATATTTTTAAAATTCTGCCAAATAAATAAATCTAGCAGTTACAATATCAAAAATGCCACGCTCAGTTAAAGTACGTTCTGAATTTATATCGCAGGTAAAGTCTTCCTTACCACGTAATGGCTATATTCGTCAAACAGATTTAGCTGAGTATTTACAAATATCTCAATCTACTATCAGCAGTTTTCTTAATGGTAGACCTGTAGATTATTTGAATTTTAGAGAAATTTGTCTTGCTTTAGGGCTGGAATGGCAAGATATTGCCGATTTAACAGTAGAAACTGGAACATCATCCGTAGCACCAATATTAAATAAAATATCTTCATTCCCATCTCTAGAACATCCTTCCGGACAAGTACCGTTAGATTCGCCATTTTATATTAAAAGAACCCCAATTGAAGAAAGATGTTACGAACAAATTCATCAACCCGGTGCTTTAATTAGAATCAAAGCTCCTAGACAAATGGGTAAAACTTCACTTTTAACAAGAATTATTAATAAGTCAGCATCTCAAGGAGATAGTACCGTAACGTTAGATTTTCAACTTGCAGCACAGCAAATTTTTGTCAATTCAGATAAGTTTTTACGTTGGTTTTGTGCCAGTGTTGGTTTAGCTTTAAATATTCCCAATAAAATTGATGAATATTGGGATTTAGCGTCAATTGTCGGTAGCAGTATGGCTTGTAAAGCCTACTTTGAAGAATATCTATTACCAACAATTAATAAACCACTAACGCTCGGTTTAGATGAAGTTGATAAAGTTTTTGAATACCCAGAAATTTATCGAGATTTTTTTGGACTGCTGCGGGCTTTACACGAAGAAGGTAAACGTCGAGAGATTTGGAAAAAGCTGCGATTGGTAATTGTACATTCTACAGAAGTTTACGTGCCTCTTGATATCAATCAATCACCATTTAATGTAGGACTTGCTATAGAATTACCTGAATTTAATAGTAAACAAATTTTAGATTTAGCTCAAAGACATCAACTTAATTGGAATGATACCGAAGTTGACAAATTAATGACGCTGGTGGGTGGGCATCCATTCTTAATACGTCTTGCTTTCTATCATATAGCTAGTGGAAATGTGAGTTTAACTAAAATACTAGAAAACGCTACAAGTCCGAAAAGTATTTTCGCAGAACATTTACGCCGTCAAAGTTTAATTCTAACTCAACAACCGGAATTAGCTGAGGCTATGAAAGATATAGTTAATAACAGTAACCCTGCATTATCAATAGTAACTAAATTTAAATTACAAAGTATCGGATTAATTAAATTGCAAGGGGATAATGTATTCCCACGCTGTAATTTATATCGTCAGTATTTACGAATTCATGTGTGAAAAATTAAGTATCCAGCATCAACCCAAATACAAACTAACCGTATTAGACGAGCGCTAATTCTCTTCTTCGCTTTGTTTACCTGTCAAACCAGTTGGGTATGATTTAGACATTTTCTAGTAACGAGTAGCGCCTTTTTATCTACTGACAGGATATTATTACTGAAGCTTTTTTTGATTTTACAAACATTCTCTTACAAGAAAGAGACAATCAATTGCTTATCAAATCTGACCAAAAACAAAACAACATTTCTATTTCTAGATACTTATTGCTTTCTTTTTGAGCAAGATGAATCTAAATTCAACCTTTTCTAGAATTTAACACGCAACCTACTTTTAAAGATATTCTTTTAAAATAGCATTCCTTATACCTATATTTGATAGGAGTATATAAGCAATTATTTTCATGATTATAAAAATTATTTATTTAGTGAAAGTAGTCTAGCACCTAATTAAAATCTAAAGAATTTAGACAGAGGATAACTAAAAAAATTGGATTGTTTATCTAAGGGTTTAACTAATATTTTGAAATTGCGGTGATTCAAATAACCGCTAAAAGTTATTACGACCTTATCACTCAGAGGAAAAACAATGTCTAATATCAACAAAAAGTCCCCATCTTTCCAGGAAGTTATTGGTGTGCAAGACATTTCGCATGAAAGTGCTGCCGCCTGTTCTGGTGGACAGATAATTCTATATGACGGAACCAGTTACACTGGAGAGTCTTTTTACCGCCAAGACGGCAGTTATTCAACTTTAGGGTCTTTCAACAATCGTGCTTCATCCTATAATGTTCTGTCTGGTTCATGGAACGCGTATTCTGGGACGAATTTTACTAGCAGCGAGTGGTATGGTCCTTCGGGCGGCGGATCTCTTCGCCTGACTGGTGCAGGCAACCTCAGTAGCATATATAACAATAGCATCTCGTCCATAAAGCGCAATTAAGTTCTGGCACATTGAACTAATGAATTAATACTTAAGTTTTAGGGATTAGTAATTAGGGATGATAAAAATGCTCAAGCTTTTTTCATAGCTTTAGTAACCTTCTCTACTTTCAAATTAATAGTGGGCGAGGCTTGCCTTGCCCATATTACCTAATTGTTTTGAAGGTCAAAGCAATCTTTGCTTTACTGCAAATTTATTGTTTTGACCTCTCTTCGGTCTGAAGACACGGCTGTGATTCGTTGGTCGAAATGAGTAGAAATATTCAAGGATGACCTCAAGAAAAAGAAGGGAAACAATTAATTAATGCACTCCATAATGTCAACCATTTTATTCTCTGGGTAATCTGGCTAGTTTCTTACTTCCTTAATCTGGAGAGTGACAGAAAAGGGATAAACGGAAATATATTTTACGCCCTATTTTTCATGTTTTGAGCCTCTAAAGCAGAAAACTTTACTACTGAGGATGAAAGCGATCACACTGTGGCATGACGTAAAACGTGATACCACATCTACTAACTATGTGATATTACGATTTATTTTAGTTCTATTAATTACTTATCTCCTTGCATCTATTGTTACACCTTTGCAGTCTGTATTTGTCCTTTAAGGTTTTATTCAGTTATGTGCAAGATATGAGGGAATGAATCATATGTGACAACAAAATCTTTTAAATGTATTACTAACTTGATTGAAAATTTCAGCATCTCTTCTAATGCGAAGTAACAAAAAGTTTTCCAATGGAAAAAGATTTAATTTTGGATTACAGTCAGAAAAATTCTAGTTTACGAATTTTTTCTGACACGCCAATTATTTCAAGTTGGGGAGCAGGATGGAATAATATTAATCTTGAGTATCATCAACATTCTGCTCATGAAGTTCCTGAATGCAAACCAATACAAAATATAATTGTTATTTTTAATAATAGTTATACCAGAGTTTTTGAACGCCAACTTGACGGACGTTTTCAAACTGAATATGTAAAAAAAGGCGATATTGTTATAAGCCCTGCTAATGTACTTCACAAAGCATCATGGCACGAAAATATTGAATTTATTCTTATAATTATTGAACCTGCATTAATTGCTCGTACTGCTTCTGAATTTAATCCTTCAAGTAATATCGAAATTATCCCGCATTTTGCACAACCAGATTCACTGATACATCAAATTGGGTTACAGCTAAAGTCAGAACTTGAAACTAATAATAATGAATCTGTTAGTCGGCTTTATGCTGACCGTGCCGCACACTTACTTGCAGTTCATATGTTACAACACTACTCTACAAGAAAGCAGCCTATTAAAAAGTATACAGATGGACTGCCAAAGCGAAAATTGAAGCAAGTAATGGACTACATTACTTGTCATCTAGAGCAAGATTTCGGCTTGGCTGAGTTAGCTGAATTAGTACATATGAGTCCTTCTTACTTTGGAAGCCAATTTAAGCAGTCAACTGGATTAACTCCCCACCAATACCTGATTAAGTACCGATTATCAGAAGCAAGAAGATTGTTAGCTAATACGAATTTAACTATTGAAGAGATTGCCCAGCATACTGGTTTCAATAGCCATAGTCATTTGACAAAAGTTTTTCGTCAGCATATGTCAACAACTCCCTATACTTACAGACAGATGTTGTAGCTTGGCAAGTGAAATTGAGTGAGAATTTGATAGTTTTCGCGTTTTTGTGCAAAGACAAAGAAGGGGAGAAGGACTAAGCTATTTTCAGAGCGTTGGAAACTTCTTTTACAACGCTTTGTGAAGCGAGGAATGTGGATTGTATCCACTGCTTTAACTGTTGTTTTGTAGAAACCAGGGAAAATGCAAATGCCTACTTTAGAATTAGAAAAACTCGGTGTTGTCGATTTATCGAATGAAAAAGACGCTCTCACTCAAGTTGTGGGTGGTAGAAGAGGTGCACGGGCTACACTCGTCCCTTATAACAATCCATTCGGTGGGAATACGGCACCTGGATTCGTCCAAGAAGTAAGAACCAGTACGGCTACAAATCGCAGTCCTGTAACAGTATTTTCAGACGGCAGTTCTGGGAGATTCAGGCTTGGCGAAATGACGGTACAATCTAATGGCAAATACTTTGCGCCAAATCCTCCAGGAACAACAGGACGAAGACTTAGAGCACAAGCATTGTTTTTTGACGGATTTGATCAGGTTGAGTACGAAGGACTACGGGGGTCAATTCCTTAATCACTCAAGTTGCTAATTATAAAAAATTCCTCTTTATAAATACAAAGCCTTAAATATTTGTGTTTATAAATACATTAAAATGAAATATTGCTTTAGTGCAATACCATTGAGGATTAATAATTAGCAAGTTGTGTTTATGATTCTTGAGCCTTCCTTATCCTAACCTTCTTTATCTAACAAGAAGGTTGGGTATAATCTTTAAAATTCCACACTGGAGTTTGGTATAGTTTTTTTGGAAATTGTAAATGAAAAATTTATTATCAATAGGAATCGTTAGTTTTTCAGCATTGGTAACTTTCTTACCTCTTTGGGCGCAGAGAACAACTTCTGCGTCAAATGTTGTGATTGCACAGCAGCCTCAATCAAGTTCTGAAGAAGAGGGACTAATAGAGACGGAAAAGATGCCGGAAATGAACGAGAAAAACGCAAGTTATTATCAGTTAATAGCTAATGGATACCGTGCTCTAAAAAGGGAAGAAGCGGTGCGAGCGTTTACGTTAGCAAAGTCAAGAGTAGCGAAGATGGAGGACATACCCGAAAGCAAGAAACAGGAATTAATTCAAGCAGCCGAAAACGGTCTTCAAAACGTAGATAAGATTAATTTTGCAGAAAACCGAGGAAAGCTAGCAAGTTACTTGGAAGATAATGTCATCTTTTTTAGAAGTCGCGGCAATGAAGACGAAGCGAAAAAACTCCAAGAACGAGCCGAGAGGGTTCGCAGTGGTGAACTAACAAACATATACGATGCAATGCGTTAACTCTAATATGACTTACGCACTCGTTATGAAAAGTAAGGCTTTGCGATTGCTTCCCTACGGTCGCAATGACGAAATTACGTATTGTTGCGTAAGTCCTGTCTAATTTAAAATGGACTTATGCTACTAGACGGGTAATCAAATTCCCCGACGGACTAATAATTTAAGTTGCTAGTTATACGCTTACCAGTCAAAAAGGAGTCGTAAAAGCAATAAAATCCTCTCCAGAGATAAGAAATAAGAGAAAAATATCTAGGAGGAAATTATTGCATATGCGATCAACAACGATCTATTCATGAGTTTCATGACTAATTCAACTGTTATTAAAATGTTATCGATGCTGATCGCCTCAGCAGTATTTATTGCTATGGAAATAGCTGGTAGTGCTGCTCTCGCTATAACTTTGTTCCAAGACCGGGATTCTAATGATGGACTAGGTAGCCCTCTGCCGAATTCAAATGCTGCTGCTCAATTTGACAATGCTGCATCTACATTAGGTGGAATTAATTTAATCAATTTTGAGAATTTGCCGCTGGGAGATTTTAGTACCCTCGAAGTAGCACCAGATGTTACACTAACACTTTCAAATGTTAGTAACTTCAATGAAGGGATTACAAACGACACAACAATACCCGATTTGGGCTTCAATACAACAGAAGGGGGAGCTAACTTCTTAAGATTTGAAACAGAATTCGTCCCTCTTAATGCCGAGACGGTAGCTACTGCTAACTTTTCCTTCGCTAACCCGATCCAAGCATTCGGAGCGAATATTACAGCATTGGATCAAACTCCAGGAATTCAAGCCAGCTTTCTATTCAACGATGGAACCAGTCAAAGTATTCCGCTTGTGGGAGTCTCGCCATTTGCTTTATCAAGCGCTCAATTCTTCGGATTCACAAACCCTGACAAGCCTATTTCTTCTGTTACAGTGCAGCAACGTTATACAAACGTTGAATTAGTTGGAGGCTTTTTTGCTATATCAAATTACACTGTGGGTATTGATGATGTCCGCTATGTTAAATCCGTCCCCGAACCAAGTTCATTTTTGAGTTTATTGGCATTTGGTGTAATAGGTGGCTGTTCAGTACTCAAGCGCAAAAGGCAACAAAATGCTGATATCGTTGGGCAATGCACTGCAAGAAAGTAAATGAAGATTTTACAGACAAGAAAATCCTTAATTTATCTTGCTTGCATCTGAGTATATGCGGGAGCAAGCACAAGATTAGATTATTTCTAGTTTAATCCGAAGTTGAATGATATCAGGGGAGCATCAGAACGCTGTTAAAAATATATGAAATACCAAGTTGTTCGACAACACAGTGAAGAAGATTGTGGTGCAGCTTGTATTGCGACTGTTGCTAAACATCACGGACGCAACTTTGCCATACATCGGGTGCGGGAAGCAGTAGGAACAGGTTCGCGGGGAACCTCTTTGTTGGGTTTGAGCCGGGGTGCAGAAGTTCTAGGATTCAATGCTCATTGTGTCAGAGCTAGCAGTGAGTTTTTGAAGAAATTGCACAACGCTCCTTTACCAGCGATTATTCATTGGAAAGGCAACCACTGGGTAGTTTTATACGCAAAAAAACGTAAAAAATATGTAATTTCCGACCCTGGTGTAGGTATCCGCTATCTCAGCGAAGAGGAGTTAATTGGTAGTTGGCTTAACGGTGTTATGTTGCTCTTGGTGCCAGACGACATCCGCTTTCACGAGCAACCAGAAGATAAAGTAGAAGGTATAAGACGCTTTCTGGTCAGGGTTTTGCCCTATCGGTTTATTCTTGCTCAAGCGATCGCAATTAACTTTGCAGTGGGATTACTTTCCTTAACATCTCCATTTATGATGCAACTCCTCACCGATGATGTACTGGTGCGGGGAGATACTCAATTGTTAACCACCGTAGCAATTGGGGTAATTACATTAAACTTAATTCAAAGCGTCATTGGCTTAGTACAGGCTCACTTAATTGGTCACTTTGGTCAGCGCTTGCAATTAGGGTTAATCTTTGAATATGGGCGCAAACTGTTGCACTTACCCCTATCATATTTTGAAGGTCGTCGCAGTGGGGAAGTAGTCAGCCGGATTGCTGATATTGGTGCAGTTAACCGACTAGTTTCCCAGATAGTTCTTGGTTTACCCAGTCAATTTTTTATCGCCATAGTTTCCTTGAGCTTCATGCTGTTTTACAGCTGGCAACTTACATTAGCTTCTATTGTTGCTTTTATCTTGGTTGCAGTTATTAACCTGCTTTTCCTCCCAGCAATGCATCAGCAAAGCCGCAAACAAATTGTTTTAGGTACGGAGAATCAAGGTTTTCTTGTAGAGACTTTTCGCGGCGTTCAAGTATTAAAAACTACTCAAGCCACACCCCAAGCATGGCAAGAATATCAAGCGAATTACGGTCGGATTGCCAACGTAGGATGGAAAACTATGAAGCTGGAGCTTTATAGCAGTACAATTACTGGTATTTTTTCAAGTTTAACTAGTATTGGCGTGCTGTGGTTAGGTAGTTTTCTAGTAATTGGTAATACTTTATCTATTGGACAACTGCTGGCTTTTTATGGCATGAGTGGTAACTTTCTCGGATTCCTGAGTACTGCTATTGGGTTAATTGATGAGTTTGTAATTGCTAAAGTTGTTATCCAACGTTTGAATGAAGTTATTGATACCACCCCAGAAGATGAAAATGATTTTAAAAAGCCTTGGGCAGAAATTTCTCGTCATAAAGATATTATTTGTACTAACATTAATTTCCACCACGCCGGTAGAGTTGATTTATTAGCAGATTTTTCCGTAAATATTCCAGGTAGTAAAGTTACTGCTTTAATAGGTAAATCTGGCTGCGGTAAAAGCACTCTTGCTAAACTAATGGCTGGTTTATACAAAGTTCAATCTGGTAATATCCGCTATGGTGTATACAACCAACAAGATTTATCTTTAGAATGTTTGCGACAACAGGTAGTGTTAGTTCCCCAAGAACCCCACTTCTGGAGTCGTTCAATTATTGAAAACTTCCACTTTAGTTATCCCAATATTAGTTTTGAAGATATAGTTAAAGCTTGTCAAATTGCTGGTGCAGATGAATTTATCAGCAAACTACCAGATAAATATCAAACTATTTTAGGTGAATTTGGTGCTAACCTCTCCGGCGGTCAAAAACAAAGATTAGCCATAGCCAGAGCGATTGTGACCGAGCCACCCATACTAATTTTAGATGAATCTACAGGCGCTCTCGATCCGGTAAGTGAAGCCCAAGTATTAGATAAACTACTTTACTATCGTCAAGATAAAACCACAATTATGATTAGCCACCGTCCTAAAGTTATTCAACGGGCTGATTGGATTGTGCTGCTTGAAAATGGACGTTTAAAAATTCAAGGAAAACCGGAAGAATTGCGTCAAATCAAAGGCGAGCATTTAGATTTCTTAGACGATTTTCTCCCACCTCAGAACGGTTTCAATTCTTATGCTAGTTATTAGTAATTAGTCCGAAAGGGAATTGGGCATTGGAATTAGGAGTTAGGAGTGATGAGTAGAGGGTAATAATTAAATAGCAAATTCTTCTTATTGTCATACAGTTTTGGGTAAACTTCCTATTCGCTACTCGTTACTCGCTACTTACTTTAACAATGTCTCTCCATACCCTTGTCCCCTTGTCTCCCCCTCTCCCCATCAACATATGCTTAGTAACTCTAACCCAAAATTCCTCCCGGAGGCGAAAGAAAACGAATTTCTCCCACCAATTAGTCCTTGGACGACTTTTGGCGGAATGTTTATTCTTTTTGTCTTGGGACTAGCTGTTCCCGTGGCTGCTGTTGTTAAATATAAGGTGACTGTCCAAGGACAGGCTGTTGTTCGTCCGGCGGGTGAATTACGAATTGTCCAAGCCGCCACAGAAGGACAAGTAACGCAGATTTACGTTAAAGAAAATCAAGCGGTAAAAAAAGGAGATAGAATTGCCACTATCGACGATTCCCGTCTACAAACTAAAAAAAGCCAGATGCAAAGCAACATCGGGCAAGCCAAGTTGCAAGGAATGCAAATCAACGCCCAAATTAATGCCCTCAATACTCAGATTAGAGCAGAAACCGACCGCATTAACCGTACTATCGCCTCAGCCAAAGCTGAATTAAGCGGTCGAGAGCGCGCTTATCAAGACAAAAAAATTACTACCGTCACCGAACTACAAGAAGCAAATGCCAACGTTAAAATAGCACAAGAAGAATTGCACGTAGGACAAGCACAGTTACAATCAGAACTAGCAAATTTTAATGCTACGGTCGCTTCCTTGGGAGCAGCCAGAACAAAAAGCAATCGTTATGAAGGTGTCGCCAAAAAAGGAGCGCTTTCTAAAAATCAAATGGAAGAAGCACAGCTAGCTGTGAATCAACAAGAACAAGCTGTGCAAGCGCAAGAAGCAGTAGTTAAGGCGCAAAAACAAACAATTGAGCGGTTAAAGCAAGCAGTTGGAGCAGCTATTGCTCGACGAGATGGCGCTAAAGCAGCTCTTAACCCAACTGATACAGAGGTAGCAATTGCAAGCGAACGCATTGCTCAAGAAAAAGCAGCGGGGGAAGCCAACAAAGCAAATGTAGAAAAAGAACGTCTTGCACTCATCCAACAAAGAATTGAAATTGAAAAACAATTAGAGCGCGAGGAAAGCGAACTCAAACAGATAGAATTTGACCTGAATCAAACTACTATTACCGCTACAGATGACGGTATTATTTCCAAACTAAATTTGAGAAATCCCGGTCAAACTGTACGTGCTGGTGAGGAAGTTGTTATTATTGTGCCTGAGAAAGCTCCCAAGGTAATTAAAGCAGCGGTAAGTTCGGAAAGTAAAGATAAGATAAAAGTCGGTCAAAAGGTGCAAATGCGCGTTGGAGCTTGTCCTTATCCAGATTACGGTACTCTCAACGGTAAAGTCAAAACTATTGCTCCAGATACAACTGTTTCTACTCGGAATGATGCCTCTAATGAAACAAATGCTACTTCAATAACTGCGCCTGGTGCTTTCTACGAGGTGACGATTGAGCCAGAAAAGCTTGCTTTAGGTCGCACTCAAAAGAAATGTCAAATTCAATTGGGTATGGATGGTAGAGCTGATATTATTACTCATGAAGAAACTGTACTGCAATTCTTTCTTAGAAAAGCAAGGTTGATTACAGACCTGTAAGTCTCACTAACAATAGACACACGTAAGAGCGCATCTAAAAATATTACTGAATCTCGTTGCTATACCGTGTGAGTCGCAACCGAACCGTCATACCGTGTGCCTGCTAAAAGCTTGAAATTTAAGTATACTTACATTGAATATCAAAAGGTATTAGACCTTTATAGTATTAAACCATAATCACAACTAACCATTAAACCTATATACTATATACTAATTAACGCTTCTACCCATAAACATATGCTGACAATCAGCGTTTTCAATTTCAAAGGCGGCACTGGCAAAAGTGCCACAACCCTTAACCTGGGCGCATCCTTGGCTAGTTCCAAACGCCAAATCCTCCTGGTAGACACCGACGGACAAAGAACGCTTTCCTTTGCCTTGGGACTAGACGGTACGCAACCAACCGCCCTCGACTGGCTCAACAAAGCGGGCAATATTACCCCCACCGCCACTTCCGTAAAAAACCTATCTCTCATCCCCGGAGATATCGGGATGTTCCAACTCAACCCGGACTCCGACTTATTCACCCCAGCATTATCAAAATTGCAAGAATTTGATATCGTGCTAATGGACTGTCCCCCAGGGCTATCCCCCGCATCGGTACAAGCAATCCTCGCCAGCGATAGAATACTCATTCCTACCACCCTAGAACCCGCTTCCCTCAAAGGATTATCGGAAGCAGTGGAATTAATTCGGGGAGAAAGGGAAGACATAGAAATAGATGTAGTAAGAACTCGCTACAAACCCCGACTAGTTCTTACCAAAGAAGCGGATGAATTACTCGTAGAAGCAGCAGCAGAACTTAATTACCGTCTGCTTTTGACCACCATACCGGATAACATCGCCGTTGCCGAATCCATAGCCCAGCAACAACCAGTAACTGAATACGCCCCCAAGTCCAGTGGTGCTAAGGCTTACAAATCGCTAGCTAAAGAATGTATTAAATATTGGGAGAAGAAATAATGACTAAAAAAAAGATGCTTGGCAAACTAAGCTCCTTTTCTGGAATCAAAAACACACCGGAAACGGAACAACAACCAGAAACCACACAAGAAACAAAACCAAGCCCAGTAACCCGTCGTCAACAAAAACCAGCAACACGCTCCCCTAAAACCACATTAAATACATCCCCAACTTCCACAACTGCGGAACATTCCAATAGTACAAACGCTCCAACTACCAAAGAACAACCTACACCACCAGTTAAAGAAAAACCCGTCACCGTCAACATCAAAATATCTCGCACTCAGCACGAATGGTTAACCGACACCGCCAGAACCGTTAGGGATAACAATACGGAACCAGTCCCCCCAGGGGATAGAGTTTACCCGCAACACCTAATCGGGGTGGCGATAGAACTGCTGCAAGCTGGTAACATTGATTGGAGCGAGGTGAGGAATGTGGAGGATTTGAAGCGATTATTGGATATATAAGGGTATGAATCGTTAATGTCTTTATACCATGATGGTCTAATACTATTAATAGTTATCAGGAGTAGGCTTGGGTGGAGGATGTGCAAGCCCAATTGATTTTATTAAAGGTCTAATACCTTCCTCTGTTCTGATGGGAAGTGTTTACTACTCTGCCCTATTCTATAAAGGTATAATACCATTAACTTTTAATGGAATGTATTCAATACCATATCAATATCAATGCACTGAAAGTACAAAGGTTTAATACTATTAATGGTTATAGGTCATAAAGGCTTTATAGCTATAGAGATTGAGAGAAAGGTGCAGAATTAGCGGTGTAGTTAATGTATAAACATATAATACCTTTATACGTGTAACCGATCGAGTATCCAGACTTCAGATAAAACCATCAATTACTTTTTCGACGCTTTATAGGAATAGACAACTTCTGCACGGCTTTGCGTAAGGTTTCATCCTCTCTCCTATCGTACTTAGATGTAACCGCAGGAGAAGAATGTCCCGCAAGCTTTTGGACGGTAGCAATATCGACCCCAGCATCCAACAAATCGGAGCAAAACGTCCTTCTAAAATCATGAGGAGAAAAATTATCAACCCCAGCTTTTTCAGCACGCCGATTTAATATCTTTAATATAGAATCCGCACACAAAGGGCGCAGCTCGATAATTCCCCCCTTCCTTACATGACACAATAGCGGTCCCGGTTTTCTTCCCCTCACATCAAGCCAATCGGATACCAAATTTATTGCATCGTCGGGTAAATAAACCGTTCTATACGACCCCCCTTTCCCCTTGTGTATCTCTAACGCCCCAGTTTTTGAGGAGAAATCTTTTATTTTTAACCGCACCACTTCATTGCGCCTCAACCCCCCACCACGTAAAATTGCAATTAACGCCGCATCCCTTATATCAATAAGACTCTGCTTGGACTGAAGACAAACATCCATCAACGCAGCAATTTCCTCTTCACTTAAAGCGCGACCCCTTCTTTTAGTTGGCGGTGTATCAATTGATTCCAAATCTGTTGCACGCACGTAATCTTCAAAATCCATCAACCCCAACTTGTATGCTTCCTTCAAAGTACGCCGCAAAGCACACAACATTTTTTTCGCCGTCGCCGGTGCAAACTTTTTTTTCAAAACCCCGCGTACAGCCGCCGTATGGGGATATCGTAACTTAGCCCAATCCAAAGAATACGCATCACACTGCTCAATAGTTAATAGGGACGCAATCGAATTAAGAGCATGACGCATCGTTGATTGAGAACCTTCGCTCAACCCATTTAAGTACACCAAAGCTGGGTGCAAATTAGCTGGTACGGCAGATTCAAGCTTAAGAGAGGGGGCGCTCTGTTGGGTTGTTAGATGCACTTTTATACGTGGAACTGCACTTCTAGCGATAAATCTTATTCTAGAGCAGCATGGTGCATCCCGGTTCTACTCTCGTCTCCTTCCTCGGCGCTAAGACAGCACAGTGGAGCTGCAATTATTGCGGCACTGGGTGGTACAATCCATCTTTACGATATTCCCACCCAAATGAACGCGGGTCCCGGTTGCGGGTATAACTGATAAATTCACTCGGAGTGAGTTTTTCTCTTTCTGCTAGCAGGGATGCAGGGTTTAGTCCCAGACGTTGAGCTAAGTTTTCATGGGGGAAGGGTCCCAAGGATACGGCTGGTTGCTGAAACGGGTTGTAAGAATTTGAGCGGCTTCTTGAGTTCTGGCTGTTTCTGGTGGTGCGAATTGCCGTTTCGATTTTTTCTAACTTTTGCAGCAGGAATTGGTGATCAGCCGCACGGCTGCGCCGATCGCTTTTGAGTTGAGCTTCAAGTTGGTCGAGTTTTTCTTCCAGGTGCTTGGTATTAATGTTTGTAGAGATAAAATTGCTATCATTTTTGCTATCAATTTCTGCGATAACATCTTGAAGACTTTGTAGGATGGCGGTTGTATGACCTTCTCGATGTAACCGGGATAATTCGCGGACTGCTGGAATCAAGGCGGTAGGAACACGAAGCATTTGGCTTTTGGGTGCGGGTTCGCTCATGCTGATATCAAAATTGCTATCAGCAAATTTTACCAAGTCGTTGAGCGGAAATAAAACATAAGCTATCTGGATGGATGATTGATTGGGAGTGTCAGGGGTTGGGTAGATGATAATAAGCAATAGCTTTAGCGGCTCTCTAATATTCGTTCGATTCTCAATAAGATATTTTTTGCTGCCTCCTTAGCTTTTGCAGTTGAGTTGCAGTTCTCAGCCGATACGCGAATGATTCTCACTCCCTCGTCCTCCAAGTGACGTAAGCGCTCCTGTGCTGCGGCTGGCGATTCTGGATGCCAGTGATCGCCGTCTACTTCTACAACGAATGTCACGCCTCGGCGAATGATAATAAAATCGGGTTCTATTCGCTTAAAGCGTGGTTCCTTAGATGCTACGACGGGCAGTGGCATTACAGGCAGTCCTGTATCACGAAGTGCAACGAACAATAATACCTCTGGCTGAGACCTAAATAGGAATCCGTCATGTTCAATAGCCGCTGGATTAGCAGAATGCGCTCGACCTTGGTTGGTTATACCCGTGGAGGGTGAAACTGCTATCACTCCAAACCGAACTGTGAAAACATGGGCATCACTTACCACAATAGTGTTGGCGAGTTCAGTAAGTTCCCGAACAACTATATTTCGTTCTTCCTTTCCACCAAACGCAGCCCAATCACCCGGTGACAAAGGCACCCTAATTAACCACGTCCATATCCCACCGTCCCAGTTATCGTACTCTTCGAGAGTAATACGAACTTCACGGGTACGTAACGAGAGCGCAACCACATCGAATCCCCGTGCATCTGCAAGCTCTGCGAGAGTGTTCGCAAGAATTTCGGGGGAAAGAGGCATCGGACACTCATTGTGCGGTCGAGAACCATTCCGCCCATATAAAGATCGGGAATTATCTATGGAATTCACAACCTTCCCTGCATTGATATCACTTTTGTTACAACAATAATACGCGAGGTTTTTTTAATTGGTGTAAGTTTAAGCACGATTTCATGTAATTCTTGGTTAATTCTCAAATTTTCCCGCAGGTTGTAAACAAGTTTGAGCGTTCCTTGCTGGACTGACCGGAATTTTCCGGTTCTATGCTTATAAAGAAAGCTGGGGAGTACACGGAACTATATAAACCTAAATATGGTACGGGTTTAATTCTGGAATCTGCAAATATGCTGTTAGAAATAGCTGAGTTTTGGTGTCAGTATTTTTGGGGACAGAATCTCGCAGAGAAATTTCCACTCATTGATGACAATTAATCAAAATTCAAAATAAAAGTCGGAGATATTACCCCGACTTAATAAAAATTTAATTAATAAAAAGTTATTTATGCTTCTTGTTGATTTAACCAAGATTCTAAATCAGCAACAGAAGTAAAATCTAACAATGCTTCTCCCAACGTTTCCAATCTTTCAATAGATAAACCATTAATTCGGTCAATTAATGATGAATTAATTTCTCCAAGACGGCGATTTAGCTGACGTATAACCAGACGTTTTTCTCCATCAATTATTCCTTCTTCTCTCCCTTCTTGCTTGGCTCGTTCCCGGTCTTCTTGATAAAGTGGTTCTAATCTCACAATTAACTCCCTATCATATAAATCTAAATTTTGATTTGCTCTTAAGTTTTCTCGCAGGTTATAAACTAATTTTAACGTTGCTTGTTGAAAAGGGTTTGATGGCGGTAAATCTTGTAACTCAAGTATTGCTTGTTCTTGCACTCTACCCCTACCCAAAAGCCTCAACCACAATGTTTCTGTAGTTTTAGGCAATTGGTGTATTGCTACAATTGCGCTGCGTAAATTGTCACCTAAAAAGTATACTCCGGGCAACCATCCCTCTTTTTGTTTGATGTTAAATCCAGATAATACTGTCTCAGATGCTGTGGGAGTCAAAACCCACAATTTGGGTATTTTCTCTTCTTGCAATTTTGTATTATTTGCTTTAGCTTCCCGCCTCATTTTAGCTTTTACTTCTAATACTTTGATAATGCAATCACAGATTTCATCGGCTGGAGCAGCATTACGAAATGGTTCCAATATTGCTGGATATTCTGCAAATCTTCCTAGAACTCCTATTAGTTGTAAATCATAGGTTTGTTGTGCTGAAGGAGTAAATAAAATATCTATTTCTTTTTTCTCCCCTGACACTTTTTTATCAGGTTCTACTGTTCCATAGTTTTTGAGTAATTCTTCTAAATAGTCCTTAGCGAATTCGTCATGAATAAATCGAGTCATTTAATGAGTTTTGGTTATAGTTTTCATTTGATTTGAGCAATATTATTCTATCATTTTGTGTAAATAAAAATTCCACATTTTGATTATAATTTTAGAAATTTATTCTTCTAAAGACGTAATAAATATGTGTTCCCAGAATCCTTGTTTTTGTCGCGGTGTTAAGTGTCAATCAAGATTAATAAGTCATTCAAAAGTTGCTGTTTATTGGTAATAATCCAACTATCGATGGTTTTAAGTATTTCGATTAAGTCATAATAAGGCATTGATATTCCCCATTTGAGTAATATGTAAGCAGGTAAATAATTAAAATCATTTAAAATTAGTATTTTGTTCATATTTAGCCTTCAAAGTTAATCGGATTACCATTGAAATGCCCATAAATCTTATTCGCTTCTAACCAATTGGGTAATGTTCTTTCCACTTCTTCCAATTCGTTTCCATTCTCATCGACTAAGCCATGTACAATTTGCACTCTAGATAATGGTGTTTCTCCGTTGGCTGAAAACTTTTTAAGTTGAATTGTGCCTGATTTTCTGGCTTCAAATGTTCCTTCTACCGTGCTTTCATTAGTAAAATAGTGGTTAACACCAATAAAGTATTCTTTGGCTTTACGAGTATCTGTAAGGTGCATTGAGAAGAATTTCATTGCTGCTTCTTTACAGCTATCAATTTTCTTCAGGTTGGTAAATTCATCAATAATTATTTGTTGTTTGGTAGATGGTTTTTCTTTGATTCGTTGTAACCATCTATCAGTAGCATCTTCTAAAGACTGTCCGATTTCTTCTTCTGATTCGGCTTTTAATGTAGCATCAAGTAGTTTCCATACTTCCCAGTTTTCTCCGGTAGCGTGTCTATCAATCAGTTGGTAAATTGGTGCATCAAAGCAGTATTTTCTAATTAATGATATTGCACCTGCGGTATTAGTTTTACCGCTACCCTGAGAACCAATCAGCCACAGGGGTTTAGCGTTTTTAATAAGGTCATACAGCCAACCGTCTTCATGGGATTTGAGGGCTTCTATAAGGGAGTTAACCAGTTGTTTGTCACTGGATTGATTCGTATTTGTATGAGATAATTTTTTATTTTGTAATTTATCTATTTCTTTTTCTGCTTTATGTTTATCCAGTAGATTGGATGCAATTTGTTTGTCCATGTCGGAATGTTTTACGGCTCTGGCTTTGAGATAATCATAAGATTGAAGTTGATTTTTAATAGCTTCGTTTTCATCATCGGTTAGCCCTAATTCTTTTCTTTGCTGTAAATCTTCTTGGGTTAAGCCGTCTTTTAAAATATCTGTATGCAATTGGTTGGAATGTTGTTTGATATCTCGTTTACGTCTGTGTTGTTGCCAATTAAAATAAGCCGTACTTTTCTCTTCTTCTCCTAATTGGTAGTCGGTTCTTTTTAATCGATTAACTCTAATTAGTAAAGTAAAACTAATTCCCCAAAGTCCCAATGTAGTTGCAATGTTACCGTATACTTGATAAGGATTATCTCTAGGGATTATTTTTACTAAGCTAATTGTGTTACCCATGTATGGAATAACTGAGCCATAGCTGTTGTATTTATCCCACTCTTCTGCCAGAACATATCTGGGTTGATGGCAGTATTTACTATCTAGTTTATTTTGTGCTTTTTCTAAATCATAATATCGTAGTTTTTTAGCTTTATTTTTATCCGCTAAAATGTTCTCTTTTTTGTTAGCAGTTTGCGGGCAAAATTGTATTTGTGCTAGTCGATAAGGTTGGCGTGAATGAGAAAAGCAGAAGCCGGTTAAGCCGACTACTGCTGATATGATGATTGCTGATAGTTCAACTGTATTTCTACTCATCTCCTACTAATAATAAATAACGAACCAAGTACTATTCCTGCTGCAATACCAATTGATAGCCAAGGGTCTAACCAAGGTCTTTCTTGATAAATAGTCTGAATATCGGCGCTGATTTGATATGCGCTATCTGTAGTCATTTGCTGGAAGTATTGATAGTCTTTGATAGCTAACCAAGTACTTCCAGCAGCTATTACAAACCCACCAATTGTTTTTACTGGTTTTTCCATTCCTTCAACCTCAAATCCGTCGTTATAATTAGCTCTAAATCCAGATAAACCAACTATTGAACTAATAGAGCAAATAGAAAAACACAATCCTGCTGCAAGCCACAGAGATGCACCACCGTTGATTAATAAAAGTAGTCTTGCTAGGAAAAATCCGCTAGCACTTAACGACCAACTTATGAAATATTTCTGTACTAGTTCCGTTGTTTGAATGACTTGCTTTCTGTGTTTTTTACGTTCTTCCAAATGTTCTATTAAGTCTTTGGGTAATTGGGTATCTGGTGTAGTTTCTGAATGTTCTTGTTCTTCTAATTCGTCAAATTGCTCAATCATATGTTGATGAATATTGGGGGGAGTTAGAAGTTGGATAAGTTAAAAAGTAAGAAAGATAAATAAATGGTAGTATTGTTATTAACTTATCTACCTTTCTTCCTTATTAAAATCCAAGGATTGTATCTTTGATTTTTTGAATTATTGAACGACCTGCATATTGTTTCTTAGGTTTTAAATCATCTCTAGCATTGTCACCAGCATCAAGATAATAGTTACCCAGTTCTTTATCGTGCTGTAAATCAATCGTTTGCTGCCTTACTTCTGTTTTCAATTCTTCTTGCAGCATCTTGTATTCGCCATCAATCGACATCATATGTCTATCAACCCAAGCTTTTAATGTAATATGTTCTTTAGCTTGTTTATGGCGCAATTCCTCTCTACTTTTAGCACCTTCAAAATCAAGGTTTAATTCTTCTAATTGATTTGCTAGTTTATCGTCAGCGAGTGTTGCTGATTGGATTTCTCGTTCTATTCTTTCTCCACTTACACCAGCTTGTTTATAAATAGCTGCTAGGGTTGTGTTTAAATCTTCTGCTCCCTTAATTGCAGCAATCATGTTGTCTTTAACTTTGGGGGCAAATTCGCTTATTTTGGCTCCATCATTTCCCATTTGACCGATTAGTTTGAGTGCTTTTTGGTCGCCCATTAATGCCCTGTAAATTAGGTTTGTGGAAGCGTTGAATTTCCCACGTAGTTGTTTTTCTAGGTGGCGCGATTTGGAAGAAACCAAGTTTTTCAGCTTGCCAGTATTTTTCACAACGATTAATCCTCTCTTCTGTTAGTATTTCTGTACATTGATATTGCATCCACTGTTGGTATTGCTGTACCCTGTCTTTTCTTTCTAAGTAGGCTTGATATTTGAAGTGATAGCTGATTGATTGGTAGCAGTAATCTATTAGGAATAAAGCAGGAATTATTATTACTAATAGACGAAATACATTTTTAAAGTGTAGTTCTCTACTTGGTTTTAAATGCTGCTGCGAGTGTTTTGGAGAAGCTTTTAAGGCTAGAGCTTTTTTGCTCTAGTACCTCCTTTGTTGTTATAGCTCCTTCTACACTCTTTCTTTGCAAGCTGGTAGTTCTCTTATTGATATAGTCACGCAGGTTGCTGTTGCTAGAATCAATTTTTTGTTCAACTTCATCAAATTTACTTTGGGCGTAATCTTTGATTGATGAGTTGATAGTTTCTACAGCACTAACGAAGTCGGTAAATGAGTCGCTGACGGTTTGAGAGATATCCGTTATTTCTGATTCGTCTAGCTTAATACCCAAAGATTCAGCTTGTACTGATATCAATTGCTCTTTTTGCTGATTGGTAATAGCTGTTGAGTTGGGTGTAGATGCGTGATGCTCGTCCGACGGAGCAACTGTAATTTCTTCTGGTTCCGATACTGTCAATTCTGTATTTTGATGCTTATCTAAAAGCAATCGGGTAATCGTATTAACATTCTCTTCACCTAAAGCGGAATAATCAAAACCAAGTGATGAGATTTCAGCTTTTAAATCATTTCTACTTATCTTGATTCCTTTATCGGACAATCGTTTCTGAATACGTTTAATAAAATCTGTTTTAGCCATTATTAACGCTCCGTCTTTTTGCGTAAATACCAACAAAATGCACTGACTACGACTGGTACTAATTCGGAGGGTGTGTATTCTTCCCTCTTTCTAAAATTCAATCCAGCACGGTAAAACCAACGGTAAAAGGTAATATCTGGAATAGAAGAAGGAATTTTTCTCATCAGTATCTTTCTGAATTTACTTCCAACAATTGATTCTTCTTTAGAATTCCTGATTGTTTCTACTTCCTGCCAAACTTGAGCAAATTCTGATAATTCAATTGGTAGCCGCTGGCAAGCTTTACGCATAGTCGCGTAAGTTTCTAAATTTGAGTAAGTTACTTCTCCACAAGTTCCACGCAAGCAATCTTGAATTCTGTACCAGCTTGAATCGCTGATCTTTTTACCTAATTTGGACTCGTAAAAATCTTTTAATGGACGTGACGATAACCTCATTTTCTGTATCCCCGAAGACAGTCAATATTTGATATCGATGATTGTGCAAGGTTGGAGCGCACCGTATAGGTTGCTGCTGTAAAACCTCCACGCACTGAAAAATTCTCACGCACTGATAAAAATTACAGTGCATAACCTCCACATAGCAGCAGTTTTTATGATTTCACTTGTTGATAAAATGGCTGCACCTCCCGTCATAGACTGTATTCCAGCGCTTTTAAAGGGTGAAAAATTTCAAATAATTCAACCTTTATCAGCATTTACAGAGTACAATAACATAAAATCATATAAGTGCTGACAAATGCTGACAAAGATCAAAAAGTTTATCCCCTGTCATCTTTGGGATAAACTTGTTTGCATGGCTAAAAATGAAAGACAGAGGGTCAGTATTGACTTAACTGGAACCGACTTAAGAGAAGAAATTACTAAAATCGCCGAGGGGGAACAACGTCCGCTCTCGGCTATGATGCGTTTGCTGCTTGAGGAAGCGGTCAAAACAAGAAAAAAAGTTGGTGACGACTTTCATATAAAGAAGCACTTAAAATCCTTTTTAGAAAAACTAATTGGAGGCGAACAACCATCTTTAATTGAAACCGTAAAAGTTGCTGAAATTTTAGATTTAGACGCGGAGCAATTACTGAAATTAAGAGATTCTTTAACAAAACAAAGTTAATGACTCTTAATAGAAATAAAAAAATATAGATATGTAGTAAAGCTTCGTTCTTGAGGAGTGATGTAAGTAGCTGATTATTTTTGCTCTAATAACTGCTTTATGAATCCGCATAGATGTACAATAAGGCAGAAATCTTGAGTATTTTCTTTGACAATTTCCCCACTTATCACAAGTAAGGTCAGGAAGCTACTTAACTGAAATAAAAATTTACATTTTGATGGAGGTACAAAAAGGCAGGCAACAAGTTCATTACTCTTATCGCCTGCAATAGATATAAATTCAAATTATTCAATTTTAAATACTTGCCGGAGGCGGGTTAAGTCGTCAAAAACTAAGAGTGGTGTAGCCTGAAGAACTGTATCCACATCTAAGTTCAAGAAAAGACGTACTTGTGCCACGCCGTCATCAGCTTGTCTTTCGAGACAATCCGTATCTACACATATCTTACTACAGTAAGTCGTCAAACGATATGTGTTAGGCAGGGATTTTTTTGTCAATTTTTAGAAAAGTAACTCCAGTTACGAATATTGAAGAAGAATATTTACTAATTTTTGGCAATAATCCCCGGCTCGTTTCAACGTTGTGAATTACCCCACAAGCGAGTCATAAAGCCTAAGCCAAGCGCACGGTGACGCAGCACCCCTCCTCCAATTCAGGAACATCCCTACGAATTGGAGAAAAATAATGGTCAGTTCCGTATCTACTCAGAAACAAGAAAGCTACAATTCTCAGTTCAGATACCCAATACTTTTTGTAAAAAATTCTTTCGTCAATGGCTCAATCTTTCATCCTTTGAAAGATGTACGCAATTTTTGTGACGTAGAAGACTCATTATATAGACCCCGCTACATCTTAAGAAACCGCGAAACACCGGAAAGCATGGGGGGAAAGTTGGCATCTTGGCATCTAGCTCTCGACGTACTAAGAAACTTCCTTCAGCAACCGCTCGATCGTTTTGCACATCTAGGCTATTACAGTACTTCAGCAATTCGTAGAATACAGTATTTCCAGTGGGAGGGTCTGTAATGGTACTCTCCCAAAACCGAGAACCGTTTGACATCCGAAATTACTACGACCGACTTACGCCCACAAAGCGAAAGCACCGCTATGAATGTCCGGTGTGTGGCGGTCACTCGCTGACGATTAATCAAAAATCGGGGGCTTACAAATGTTGGAGCAACGAGTGCGATAGTAAAGATATACGTGAGGCAATTGCACCAGAATTATTTAATTCTTCTAACTATTCTTCTCACTCGCGCCTATTATATAAACGAAAACCAAAACCTTTACCACCAACACCCGCACCAATTCCATCCGGGGATATTGAATTAGCGACACTCCCCTACTCCCCTACTCCATCTCAACCGATTAACCGAGGTAGGTACACAGAAATTAAATACCCCTACTCCCCAACACAGTGGGTATTAAGAAAACAAAACCCGGACGGCAAGAAAATAACTTTGCCTTATCACACCTCAAGCAATGGTGAAGTAGTTTGCGGGAAAGGTGATAAACAGTGGCATCCCTACTGTTGGGATGAAGTTTTAAAATATGGTATTGGGAAATGGGTATTGGGAGCAGAAGGGGAGAAAGATACAGATAATTCTCGAAGTGATCTAAAACTAGTAACGTTTACCTTTCAAGGTGCTAGCTGGGGAGAAGATTCATTATCAACAGCTGCCAATAGATTTAAAAATGCTGGTATTGCCGGAATTATCTACTTCCCAGATAATGATGATGCCGGACGTAAGAAAGCCGAAAAGTTAGCTTACGCTTGTGCCAAGGCGAAACTCCCATTCATTGCAATTAATCCAGTAAGGATGTGGTCCGAATGCCCAGATAAAGGTGATATCTCCGATTGGATTGATTCGGGCTTGGCGAGTATTACAGCTTTAAATCAAGAAATTGCTACATCTATAAGTATTGAATACAAGCCCAAAGATAGATTAATCACCCGTAAGGAGTGGGAATCAGCAAAATCTTTTAAGGAATTACTCGAACTAGTACCCAAGCTAAAAGCAAGATTTACCAGTAAAAAGCAATCATGGGGCTTTAGCAAAGACGAACCAAAAGTAACCCAAAAGGAACCATGCAAAGTCTCAACTTATACTTATACATATGAAAAGTGCGATAGCGAAGCGCTGCTGCAAGCAGATCGCGTTTCTACTTGGATTAATTCTCCCCATAAATACATCTTTGATTCGTCGGGTACTGGTAGCGGTAAGAGCTACGATGCTGGTAATTTGCAGCCATCCGATTTTGATTGCGAGAAGATATTTTATATTTCAAATGATTCCCGCAATCCCACCACACCAACATTACAGCAAGGGTGGGCGCACCTAGAAGGTAGACATAATGGTTTAATTCGAGATGATAAAGGTAAACTGCGACGTAAAAAAGATGGTGATAAATATGTAGTTTCACCAAATTGTGCGAGAACAGATACCATAAACGCGCTCAAAAACGCTAATATCCGTTCGGCTTATAGTGCTAACGTTGCTTGTCAGAATTGCGCTTATCTAGAAGCTTGCAGGGGTGGGCATTTATTCGGGTACTTGAACGACCGCGCCAAGACGTTCAGTAATAGTCGTATAATTTCTCACCCCCAAAGTTTACCATCACCAGGAGAAGATTTTGATTACTCAGATAGCGTACTAGTTTGGGAGGAATGGTCACAAATCTTTAAGAATTTTGAATCAGTACAGGTGACAGCGCGAGATGTGGATATGCTGATAACCGCGCTTGCTACAGATAACCTTGAGCTATTGCAGCAGTTACACCCACTGCTTAACAAGATAAAATCAATTCTTACCTCCCGAGAGAAAGCCCCAACGCGGTACGGGTGGAGCTACGAGCATTTAAAGGAATTGTTTTATTTTCCAGAAAATATTGATTTAGTAGCACTTGAAGAGGCGACCGCGCCAGATTTACTTCCACTCAACCCCACCCTTGATTCGGGGGTAGATATCGCCGATTTACCCGCATCCGTAAGAAAGCGCTTCCAGCAACGCGATAACGTTACCGCCCAGGAAGTAAAGCAATCGGTGCTGAAGCAATGGATTTTACCGTTACTGGAAATCTTAAAAGGCGATTGTACCGGGTATATCTCATGCGATTTTAATCACCTGACAATTACTACTCCTAACACCAGGCTTGCAGAAATAGCTGCTTCTGCTAAGAAAAATATATTCCTGGACGCGACCGGACGAGTAATTGATTTAGCTCAATTACTGGTAATACCCTATACTCAGATATTTAGCTGCAAGCAGAAAGCCGAAACACCAAGCAACTTAGAAGTAATTCAAGTCGCAGGACTCGGACGGATGGGCATATCTCGCGGTGACGACCAACAGCGACGCGGTAAAGCAGTATGTGAAGAAATCACCAAACAATCCTCTGAGAAAGGGGAAAGCTGCGAGCTTATTACCTTTAAGAAGTTTGATGGTAAATATCAGTGGTTCGTAGATTCGAGAGGAAGCAATGATTTAGAAGGAATTCAAAATATAATCCTAGATGGCATCCCCACACCTAACCTAGAAGCACTCAAAGCTGAATTTACTTGTATATATGGTAGAACGCCCCTCCAGGGTACTAAAACGGTCAAACAATCAATTAAATTAAATAACCCAATGCCGGATGGAGTACAGCCCGATTTTGATTATGAAGTCAGTATTGATAATGATTTCGCTGATTTTATCCGGCACCGCATTTTGGAAACGATTGACCAAGCCATCGGACGCAATCGCGCTGATAGATACCCGGATAGGGAATTTAAAGTATATATCTTAGGTGATTTCCCATTGGATTTACCCGTAACACTTACTCAAGCATCTGAGATAACCCCCGAAGCTGCAACTAAACTCGAACGCTTGCAACTAGCGATTAAGAAAGCGGTTGAGCTTTTGTTATCGGAAGGTAAGAAAGTTACTCAAAAAGCAATCGCAAAACTCGCAAACGTATCGCAGCAACGTATTTCTCAACTCCGAGAATTTCTACTAGTTTTGCTTAAAGGGACTATATATACCAAAACTAGTAAAAATAATTCACCCCCCAACACACCCCCAGATGGAGAGTGGGTAGCCAAAACTTACCTACCTTTAATAGCTTCTGAACCCAGAGATACGATGTTAGAGAGTATAAGTGTACTATTCGATGGGTACAGTCTGCCGGATTTAATCAAAATTTGGGAGATGACAGATGGGAAAACGCAAATTGATTTACTTTCTGCGCTGTTGGGTGCATTCCCAATATCTCTGGCTGTAATGGAGCCGGGGTATTAAGCACGTTATTACCTTACTACAGGAACGGGATTTTATTTCACGCGGTTGGTATGGGAATTCCATATCTTATCCCCTGAGCGTGATAACTCTCAAGAAGGCATTTCTACAAGCAGTCGGTGCAACGGATTAACTTTAATAGGGGGGAGCAGAATTCCTGCTACCCTTGGACATTACTTTTAAACAATGGTCCGAAATATCTTCTGACCTTGAGCAGCCTTTATTCTCTAATCATAATTATTTTATGATGAGACTAAAAGTCCGAAAACGGTGGGACTATGCCACATATGATGAGGTAAAAGCAGCATACAAGAAATTGGCGACTATATGGCATCCCGACTGCAATAAATCGTCGGATGCCACCCAAATAATGCACAAAGTTACACCGCGATGGATGAATACAAGTGTAGATGGCAGAACCGGAAAAGGAAAAAACAACGTTCCTTCTTTGCTATTTTAACGGGGATGAAAAGCGCTTTCGTTCTGGTAAACTACCGCCAGAGTTATAAGTATAAAATTTAAATTACCGTCAATTTTTGCAATGGCTGCTTATTGCAGTAGCAGATGTCATATAATTGTAAATTCCCACCAAATCAAACGTAATCGCAGCATAATACATTCTGAAGTATAAGACCATGAGTTGTCTAGATAAGAAACCTTCTTTGAGAAAGAAAATTTTTTTCTTCAGTATTTAACTCGTAGCGATTCTAACTCATGTGTACGGTGGTGCTGAAGGGGTACTGTAGAGGTACTTTTGGGTACTGTTTTCTCAATTATTTCGTCAAAATTCTAGAAAAATTATTCTCCGCCACCAAAAATAAGGGTACTGTTAGTGTATGTTGGGTGTATGTTGAGAACCATTTGAAAAAATCTCTTTCATTTCAGCCATCACCTCAAAACCCGCGCCCAGTCTCGCATTCCCGCGCCGAGCATGGATTGTCGTATGTTCCGGCAGTTCCGGCTAGCGAGCAATGGCAGCGTATTACAATATACTGCGTTTCAACCTGATTTGCGGCGCTGCCCATGCTCGCCAAAGGGGACAAGCCCCCTTTGAAAACCCCCGTTCCTCCATGTAGATGTCGTGGATTATTTTACATTATCCGATAGAATTGCCGTAGATTAGCTACGTGTGAATTATATATTTAGTAAAATTAAACATTAACTAATAGACCCACAGCGCAGGTTAAAAAGGATGTAGAAGTCTACAGGTAAACACCTGAACCTTCACCTCCGCCGATGCCTTTTAATATCATGCTCCAATGGGATGAAAACCAATAATAAAAAAGTTTTTCAATCTGGACGAAAAGTTGAACCACTACCGAAACGCACTTCGCTTATCAGTTTGCGGCTAACGGAAGAAGAAAAAGAAGCATGGGAACGATTAGCGGAGGAAGCGGGTTTGGGGAATAATTTATCAAAGTTTATCCGCTATTGCGTGGAGAATCGCCGCATTGCACCACCAGCACCAGCCATCAATTCGGATGCCTATACGGAATTAGGAAGAATCGGCAATAATATTAATCAAATTGCTTATGCTATCAATCGTGCTATCAAAATGGGAGAACCCGTTACCACCGACCCAATAGCAGAAATTGAAGCATTAAAACCATTGCTGCAAGAAGTTAAGCAAATGCTAATAGGTATGCCCAATCAATATAACCCGGATAAGAACTCGTGGCGCAAGTGAAATTGCAATCGGTTCGGCTATTAATTACAGTTGCATTTTGAATTGAAATGATTGGTAATATCACGAAGGGGAATGGTTTCTACGGTTGTGTTGCTTATGTCTTGGGTAAGGAAAACGCACAGATGATTAATAGTAATATGGCTTCAACCACGCCCACCGATTTAGCATGGGAATTTAGGAAATTCGCGCAGTTAAATCAACGTGTAGAAAAACCAGTGCTACACATATCATTAAGCCCCGCCCCCGATGATAGAATCCTTGACGAGTGGGAATTATGCATGATAGCCCAGGATTTACTTAAAGGATTGGAGTTATCGAACAATCAATTTATCTTGGTTCAACACAACGATGCGGAATATGAAGGAGAAGTTAGACCCCATATACATTTAGTAATTAACCGGGTATCAGTGAACGGCAAGTGCAACGACGATTACCTGGACTACTACCGCACCGAGAAATTATTACGTCAAATTGAGAAAACCTATAACTTAATTCCTCAACCTAGCAGTTGGGAAGTAGAAAAGAAGAAAGCATATCCCAAGCACGTAGAAAAAGCAGCGGGGGAATTAAATATAGTCGAGCGGTTGCAAAATGCGATTGAACGAGCAGCCGTAGATAAACCAGAGATGCCCGTATTTGTAGCACGGCTGTTAAAGGATAATATACAAGTTAGTTGTCAATTTACCCGTACTGGCAAGCTCAAGGGAATTAGCTATTGCATGGAGGGAGAAGCATTCAAGGGTGGGAATTTGGGCAAGTTATATACCCACGTTGGTATACGCGAACACTTGGGAGTCGGTTATCAGCAACATTATTCTGACCCAATTACCTCGTTGATGGAATCACATAAGCGCGGGCGTACAATTAATGATGAGTGGATAGAACATCTAAAAAGTTGGTGTAGGAATCAAGAATCGGATTCTAATATTGAATCGCTTGAAGTTGAATATAGTAATAATGAATCTGCCCCACAGCAAACCCAGTCAGTAGAAACAATACCAGTTCCCCTCTCTTCCATTCCTATTTCACCAATAAAGAGGGAAACTCAATCACCAACTACATCGGATGATGTTTACCCCGAAATAATTACGAATAACAATAACAATTCCAATTCTACAAACGAATCAATTACAGATAATACAAATGTAGTAAAACCACCACAAAAAGATTACATTAGCGTTGTACCGTCGATCGAAGAAGTATTCGGTACACCTCTAAGTAATAAAGCTAAAAAGCAATTAATTATTAATAAAGCTAAAAACAATAATAAAGTAACTAGCTTTCCTAATGATAATACGGACGCAGTAGCGCCACCGCAAAAAAGTTACGTCCTGGTTATGCCGTCGATTGAGTCCGTATTTCCCAGTCCCAAGGATAGCGAAGAAAAAGAACGGGAGAAGAATATTATACAAGCTGATACGGGTATTGAATCCCAGCCAATTAGTACACCAGAACCAGAAGTAATTGAGCCAGCCATAGAACCCGAAGCAACAAAATATGCCGTAATTATCGCGGGGTATATGGCTAATCAAAATACCCTTGAAATAAAAGGCGATACATTACACGCTACCTTAAGCTCTGATGCCACCATCTTGAAAGTACAAAGGTACGATAGCGGCGAAACAATATTATCTGGTTACTATTCGGCTTCTGGTGGTGGTTGGATTATTAAGAATTCTAAAGAATTTACCTCAGAAGAGAAAAAACGAATTCTTCAACTAAAAGAAATCCGGGACACGCAGGTACAGCAGCCCAATAAATCGGTTGAGGGGTTTGAGCAGTAAACGCCCTCCAGTGGGATTACCGGCGTAAAACAAGGAATACAGACGAGCCTTTATTTGATACAGGGAAGTGAAATGATTGGGACTACGTTTTTATCTCTCGCAGCCGATTTTTTACGGTTGAGCGCAAAATACGATAAGTAATTGAGCTTTCTGAGTGGAGCAACGCTTATTTTTTAGCAGTGACAACATCACCCCACCTTGCCGCTCAAAAGTTAATTAAAAAAATGGAACATAAGTTTTAATAATACGCCGGATAAGCGCCTCAACTATCCCATCCTTGGTAGAGGAATAAGAAGATAATTTCAATCTCAAACCAGTCCAAAAAATTAGATTTATATTTTAATAAGTGTAATAGTTACACCTTTATTACTCAGATAACCTCAATATTTTAATTGAGGACGGTAGCAGTGAAAATTGAGTAATATTCGATTTTACTCAGTCCTCATATTTCATATTAATATCCCTCTTGTCTTACTATAAGCGCCTTTGCGGGAGCTTGAAGAGTAAGATATTTATTAATTAAAATCGAGGTGCGGTAAGGAAAATGAAGGAAAACGAAGGTAAAATTACTCTTAAATTATGACTAAATTCCATTAGAAAAGCTAATAACTATCCTTCAAATACCTTGCAATTCCTGTATTATCCTTCATTCAATTATAAATATTAAAAACCCGCATTTATTATTATTTTGTTGCCCTCAACGGAGCCAACTGGAGCCAGTTTTTAGCGTAAAAACCTGCATTTTTAATCATAAAAATTCATAATTTGGCTCCAATTTTCATAAATTGTGTAGGTTACACAATTTATATTGGGTTAGCCATCCCCCAAAAATATCGTTCCTTTCTTCAAGCGGACAACCGCGCACCGTCGTTTTTTTACCGAATCACACCCCACTTGCGCCCTCGTCGTCCACCAGCATCCCGGCTACCGCACATCAATTTTGGGTTGTGTCGTATAAAATAGACGTACCCACTACGGGTTTCTGCCCTATGGGTCGCCTGCGGCGATTCCTTGCTGCGCTCGGAACAAAAACCCTGCGCGGGGTCTTGCAGACGGCTGGCATTGTCGGAAGGTAGGTAGACCTTCGTTAGCCAAGTTCGTTTTATCGGGTTTTGAGATATGGCATATGCGATCGCCAGACTTGCTAAACTCAAAAAAGCCAATCTCGGAGGCAGTGGAGCGCATACTTCTCGCAAAGCGGATACTCCCAATGCCGACCCCAATAAAAATAATATCAGGTTTATTGACAATTTTTATTCTGAGGAGAATTTAGAACAAATAGTTTTAAATAAAATTAGTCAGCACGAACAAAAGCGCAAGATACGCACCGACGCGGTGTACTGTGTAGAAATTCTGCTCACTGCATCTCCTGAATATTTCCGCCCAGAAGACCCGACTAATGGGGGATACTATGAAAAAGAACAACTTCAATCTTGGCTCGAAGCTTCCGAGCAATGGTTGAAGGAAAAATACGATGACCGTATTGTCAGAGCAGAATTGCATTTAGATGAAATGACTCCCCACATCCACGCTTATTTTGTACCGTTGGATGAGAAGGGGCAATTACGGTGCAATCATTTCTTTGATGGGCGACAGAAGATGAGGGCTTTCCAAGATTCGTATTATGATGCGGTAGAATACCTGGGGTTAGAACGCGGTATCAAGGGGAGTTTAGCAAAACACCAAGACATCAAAGATTTTTATCGGATTGTTGAAGAAGGATTTGGTTTAGAAGTCAATCAATTTAATACTCTTGCAGTGAAAGCCAAAGCTGCTGATAGGGAAAGGGCTATTGAAAAGAAATTGGAAATGGAAGCAACCGCCAAACGGTTAGCGCGGGACAACGAAGCGTTGCAAAAACGAATTACTGAGTTAGAACAATCTAATCAACAATTACGTTATCAACTTAATCGAACAGTTGACCATCTGCGAGATTTACCATTAGATGATGTAGCGTGGCACTTGGGATTAATTCACGAGAATATTGGTAGTGGTAGATGGAAGGGACACGGTTGCATTATTAATATTGATAACTCCAAGTTTTATGACTTTGCCCCTCTTAAAGATAAGGGTGGTGGTGGGGCGATTGATTTGGTAATGCACGTTAACGGCTGCAATTTTAAACAAGCTGTTGTTTGGTTAAATGACCGTTTTGGGGAAGAGGGGATGCAGCGAACTGTTACCCACCATGCCAGAATACGAGCTAGTGAACTTGTTGAAAAAGAACCAGCACCCCAATTTATAAAACCACAGGCTGATGAAAATCAGTGGGAAGAAGTATATAACTACCTTACGATAAAGCGAGGATTGCCCCCAACCTTAGTGAATGCCCTCTACGAACAAGGAATAGTTTATGCCTCGGAACATCAAAACGCCGTGTTCGCGATGCGTTCATTGGAAGAAGTGGATAAGATACGGCTCGAAGCCGCACGCCGGAGGCGCACGCAAAGTGCAAAAAATGCCTCTACTTCAACAGTTGGTGCGTTTTTACGGGGGACAAGAGGAGAAAATAATTCGTTTATGGGATATGCAATTGGCACAAAACGCAATCAAGGATGGTTTTACGTCGGTTGGGGTGGACAAGCAGATTCTCCAATTCAAAGAATAGTGTTGTGTAAATCTCCAATTGATGCATTGTCCTACTTAACTCTTGAATCTCAGGTAGTGAGAAAAGCGTCTATTCCAAAGACGATTTATTTAGCATTAGATAGTACCCGAAACCTACCAGTAGAATTAATCAAAGATATTCCGGAAGTTATAGCAGCTTACGATAAAGATTCTGCGGGTAATCAATTATCACGGGATATTCAAAAATTATTGCCACAGACTATCATAAAACAGCCCAATGCAACCGATTGGAATCAGCAGTTGTTGGAATTGAGACGGCGACAAATATTGAAACGTGAAGCCGAACAAAAGAATGATATTGGATTGGAGCGGTAGTGTTTTTAAAATTATCCGCTGGAAAAGTTAGTAATAATACGAACTATTGATTTAGGTCATATTATGGTGACGCACCCGTGACCGCTTCGCTAAAACGGCGGTGCTGCCCCCGCATTGAAATTCATCGGACAAGCAATATATTCGGAATCGGGGGCAGCACTACGCCCATTTTTCACGGGTGCTTTTAGCTGTGACGTGTGGAATGTGGGAAATAAAGAGTTGTAGCGTAAACACCACAACACTTAACACGGGGTTTTTCAGCGCTTGCGCTGAAATAGTACTTAGGTATTTTCAAGAAAGCAAGTAATAACGATAACCGAAGAAAGACCGAATATTAGTAAGACTACAAAAACGGACGCTATAAATAAATGATTCGAGTTTGCTTCTTCTATAGAAAATTTTTCACCGATTCAATCATACGAAACTAGTAATACGAGCTATTAAAACTGTCCGCTGGCGTAATATACTGGCGGCAAACTAGATAATAAATAAGGTAATAGATAATACTTAAACGCTTACAACCGTATTGACTATAGCGAGGGTTAAAAGAACTACTGTATAGAAACTTCAGTCTAATAAGACAAGTCAATGAAAGAAAATTTTCAACTATAAATATTTCGGATAATATAACTCTATCCTTTTATTTAATATCTTTATAAAGTCAACAACACGACAACTTTATACAATCTATCTTGCTGACATAATTGCGGCTATACGAGCTTTTAAAACTGACATATTCGTTTCATCAAAACTGAAACTAAAAACTATTAGCTTGTCCGATTTATGGCTATACTGACGTACATTATCCTCAAGTTTTTTTGAAACACAAATTAAAGAAGCCTGCTTCAAAAGTTGACGATTTTCCTTCAGGTAATCCCAATCTAGTTGTTGAAAATTTATGTGAGATATTCCAGACTGCTGTAACATCTTTTTCATATCTTCACTTTCAGTTTCTTCTTCACAAACAAGCAGTACTAAACTGTTACGAGGTAGAGAGGAAATATGAGTCAAAAGTTGTAAATCTGGTTTTATGTTAATGCCAATTACTTCTTTAGAGGGAGTAGCTATTTGAATAACGTCCCATAGATGTTGCGTTGTTGTAACTATTAAATCAGCAGTAGATAATTCCTTCAAAGCAGAAGGCTTTTCAGCCTTTAAATCTTCTAAACTAAGAAACTCTATATCTTGCTGTATTTCGGCTTGAATAGCTTCATATATTTCTACACTGTGCTGCAAACATTCTACAAATACTAACTTCAAAGGGGTAATAGTATGCTGATTTAACATAATAGCTTGTGCATAAGCAGCCCCAGCAAATTCAGATGGAGATAATTTCATCATTGTCGCAGTACTAAAGGCTTGTCCCAACAGATTATAAAATTGCTTATAATTAACAACATTTTTGACAGCCAAAGTATCGGCAACAAAAGTTCCTTTTCCTCTTTGAGCTATTAGATAATTGGATTCAATCAAATAGTTATAAACTGCTGCAATAGTGTTGTGATTTACGCCTAAATGCTTGGCTAGCTGAGTCACAGTTGGTAAAGCATCACCAGGATGTAATTCTCCTGTAGCAATTAGCAATTTAATTTGTTCGACAATTTGAGCATTAATCGTTATAGGTGCAGAATTGTCAACAATAATCGGGAGTACAAATGGCTCAGGTATTCTCATTAAGGTATGTAAAAATCTAATTAATCTTTTTTTATAATCATAGAATGAGTTAATGACTATAACAATAAAAAACGCGCAATCAACCTTATATTCCGTATAAACGAATGACAGCACTTGCTCTTATTAATATTAACTATTATTAAATTAATTATAATTGCACCTGTCAGACCTCCTTTAACTATAATAAATAGCTACAACTTGAGTGTATTGAGCATTTCAAACTATTTGTCGTCCTGTCAAATAATGTATCTTTTTAATAAACTTGTATTATACGTAACAAGAAACTTTTCACTTTAATGTAAATGGAAAAGTCATCTTCTCTCATTTAACTTTCTTATTAGAATCAATACTGGGAAAATATAATATTTTATTGCTAAGTACCTCCGGCAAGTTTTTCAAGCACTTTTCGTCTGTTATGTCACGAAACATCCAGAGTCTTGCCACATTTTTTGATTCTAAGTATTGAGGCAACGAATGACGTTCAAATATTCGACCATCCTTTAATTTTATGGTGTCATGAATCTCTAATTCTATATTTGTGTAAATTTCTTGAACCTCGGTGAGAAATTTGAGAGGATTATCAAGCTTCAATGCAGCAAAATCTAATGCTAGATTTTCATCTTGAGAGTTTACAATATATGAGGAAAAACCCCACATTTCTACAAATTTTCTATTTAAGCCTACAATCCTTCTATTATTACTACCAACCACAAGAATACCATTCGTATTAGATTGGATATTTCTCTTCCTTAAGTAATTCATAATTACTATTTATAAGTACAGCTACTTGTAATTAAGTATCTACTGAAAATTTATCATATTTTTATTTATTCGTTTTTATCAAACATTTACTATATAAGCTTTTGCGTGCCTTATGTAAAAAAAAACACATAGATATAGAATCTATAATTTATGCTTTTGTATTAGAATATTTTATGCTAGTTGACTAGTATTATGCCATCAATATAGTTTAGTGTAGAGATGAAAAAATAAAGCAAGCTAAGAAAATAAATGCAGCCGTCTTAAAAATTCGATGTTTTGGAGGAAGTGGACTTGTGCAGTAGTTGTTGAATTTAGCAGCCCTCATCTGAAGTCTTGACATACAAGACAGATGTTTCTCTCGAATTACTAGTCAAGGTTTTGAACCAAGGACAGTGAATATCAGCATCTATTTATACCATAGTCCCTAAAAATCTACTGGGGATACCATTTCTGCTGTTTTCTATGTGCAAAAAACTTCGTAAACATAAGTTACTCTCACTTGGAATGGGGGTAAATATTGTGGAACATCATCGGCAAATACTCGATATAAATACACAAGCAGTTTTTTTAACGCTAGATAACTTTAATTACCGTAGCTACCACGCAATCAAATAGTTTGACAATTGGTACTAAAAATGAAAGAAGTCCTTGCATTGATTCAAAAAAAGAAACTTGAATTTGCCCAGGTGCCGTTCATGAAGTTTCTGCAAGATAAGAGCATAGATCCAAGACAAAGGTTAGCTTGGGGTCCTGCATTTGCTCCTTTCGCAATGAGCTTTAAAGACTTTAACAGAAGTGTACTTCGTAAAGAGCCTGCGGATAGCTTACTACAAGAAATGATTAACCAGCACTCCTATGAAGATGGTCGCCATTGGGTGTGGTTTCTGCAAGACATGAAGGTAATGGGATACGACAATCCCATCAACTATACCGATACATTGAAATTCCTTTGGGGTGAAGAAACGCAAAAAGTACGTCAGATGGCTTATGACTTATTTGCCATATGTACTTTTGAAGAAGATATTTTGATGAAGTTGGTTGTGGTTGAGTCGATAGAAGCAACGGGAAATGTTGCTTTATTTGAGATTGCAGAAGTGGCAAAGGAACTTCAACAAATTACAAAGCAGCATCATCCTTATTTTGGTGAGTCTCATTATGCCAAGGAATCGGGTCACATTCAAGCAGAAATGGATGATGTGGAGCATTTCGTTGAAAGCATACAACTGACAGAAACGCAGAGGGAAAAAGCTTTTGTTTTAGTAGAAAAAGTGTTTGTAGATTTTACAGAGGCAATGAATGAGATGCTGGTGTTTGCCCAAAAGCATCCTTATGATAGACCGTTTATAACAACGAGCAATATTAAGCAATTAAGAACAGCAGCGCAAGTAATTTATTAATTAAAGCATCTGACCAATCCATAGAGAATGATTTAATGGTAGAAGAAACCATGAAAAGAATTTTGGTGATTGAAAATAAAACCTCAACTCGAAAGTTTTTTCTAAAGGAATTGAAAGCTAAAGGTTTTGACGCTATAGGTGCTAAAAACGGACAGATTGGTATCCAGAGGGTAAAGCAAGAGTTGCCCGATTTGATAATAAGTGAGATTGTAATGCCATCCCTTGATGGTTATAGTGTTTTAACCAAGCTGCGACAAATGGGAGCAACTGCTATTATTCCCTTTATTTTTCTTAGTGAGAAAGCGACTCAGGCTGATATCCGCAAAGGCATGAAATTGGGAGCGGATGACTATCTCACTAAACCCTGTACTATAGAAGAATTACTGGAAGCAGTTATAGCCCAACTAGAAAAACAAGCAGTCATCAAACAGTGGTACATTGCTCAGTTACAGCCTTTCAGAGAGTTACCGGAAGCCGAGAATGCTCTAGGGAGTAACGTCAAAACTCAGCAAGGCTCGGAAAGGCTCCCAGACAAAGCAGTGGTTGATTCCACAGCCTTGTCAATTTTTCCACCTGTCCCCCAGTTGAATGACATCTTCGACTTCATTGAAACTCATTATTACCAAGTAATTAGCTTAGATGACGTGGCACACTCAGTTGGTTACTCCCCAGCTTACTTAACCGATCTAGTGCGACGTAAGACAGGACAAAGCGTGTATCGCTGGATAACCAAGCGCAGGATGGTAGCAGCCTGCTCTCTACTCCTAGAAACCACTCACTCAATAGAATACATTGCCGAAGCGGTAGGGTATCGCCATGCATGGTGTTTCTTTAGGCAGTTTCGCAAGAGTTTTGGTATGACTCCTAGAGACTGGCGAAGCACTTATCATGGCTGTGTTGGGAAAACCTATGAGGATATAGCATAAGCGTTCTTTATACAAGTTACCAATAGTCAAAGTTACCCTATTAATGAAACTTCTAGATTTAATTGCATTTCAAGATTCCAGATACTACCCCGTTGATTAGTGGAACGTAATTTACAGTTAAGCGCGAACACTACCGAACTTTTAGCAATGACTACAAGAAATTACCAAAAACCAGTAAGAGTGTGATTTGTTTGATGCTTAGATGATTAACCTCGTACATTTAACCAAAGCTTACTTAAACTATTTCACAGACACGCAAAAAAATAATTTCCAAACCAGAAGAAATGAAAACTATAGATATTGGATTATTAATCTCAAGCGCTTTAGGAAGTCTCCTTCTTTCATTGACTTCAGCTACTGCTGCTACTTTAGTAGAACCAATTTTTACAAACGAGAGGGAAGATTTTCCTGATATACCACCGGGAGCGCTTTCAAATTTCCTACCATTTAACACAGCATTAACGTCTTTTTCTCCTAATGATACTGGGATAAACTTCTTAAATGAAACAGACTATACAATAAATAAATTTTCCCTACTCTTGGTTCCAAGAGATCCTGAGTTTGGGAATGATTTAGTATGGGGAGACGTAGATGGAGATGGCAAAATTGGCTTATCTAACATTTTTACAAATACTAATATCGCTCCTGACTTCACTGTCCCAGTTCTAAATGTCAATGCTCCAAGACTAGAGCTAACAAATGGAATAATTGAAGATGGTGAAAGCTTTGCACTTAGTTTTATTACTAATCGAGATTTAACACCTATAAATGGAGATGATTCACTTTTAATAGCATTTTTTTACGAGGGTTCCAAAACAGTCCCTGAACCCTCTAACGTCTTTGCTTTTGCTCTTACTATGGCACTAGGTTACTGGTTAAGAAAAAGGAAATTCACTATAAAATAATGCTCTTCCGATGAATAAATTAACACATGAGTATTTGGAACACTGGCACTCTCAAGGATTGTTGTTCTTCTTGTTGCCTCCTTATCGGGTTACGCGATAGGCGCAAAACTTCTGAGTGTGTGGATGAATCAGGAATCCATACACGTCCTTGAGGCATCTGAATGTACAAACAACGGCAATTTTAATTGCTGCGACGCGACATCAAGTAGTATCGTGATCTCTTTGCTCCTCAATATACTTTTCATATTGCTTCATTAGAAACATTTTGAAACGCCCACTTCTGAATCAACAGAGGGTAAGAGAAGACAACACCGCGCTCATTTGAGCAAACGCGGTACGCCTGGGAACTTAGGAGTTCAGTTGAATCTTTTCTTTTAAAATAACAATAATGGTGACTTTGCTGCCTCGTTGTGAATGGCGAGACTGTGCCAAAACGGGAAAATTGTACGCTAAGGAATTAACACAACTTCCGAAAGCCTCTTGATATAGAGCTTTCAACCATTCAAAATTTTATCTTTTTGGTTCTCAACGGACGCAAATTATCGAAACTGCTCGCCGACTTCAAATTCCAAATATAATCCCCAGTCAAATTGATATGTTCCCAACCCATAGGTGATAAATGTTGCAAGTATTCATCCGGTATATTCACACCTTCCGATTTCAACCAATTAACCGCATTCTCCAAGTACACCGTATTCCACAGCACAATTGCAGCAATTACTAAATTCAACCCACTTGCTCGTAAAGATTGGTCTTCAAAGGAACGGTCGCGTATCTCTCCCAGACGGTGAAAGAAAATCGCTCTAGCAAGGGAATGTTTCAATTCTCCTTTATTAAGTTCGTTTGTAGCTTTACGTCGTAGTTTTGGGCTTTGTAGCCAGTCCAAAGTGAACAAGGTTCTCTCAATCCTTCCCAATTCTCGTAAAGCAGTTGCCAGCTTATTTTGACGAGGATAAGACGCTAACTTTCTCATCATTAAAGATGCTGTAACCGTTCCCTTGGAAATGGAAGTAGCCAAACGCAGAATATCGTCCCAACAATCTTGAATCAATTTAACGTTAATTTTCTCGCCCAATAATGGTGACAATGGGGAGTCGGAATCTACACCCTCAAATACGTGCAGCTTCTTGGAACTCAAATCTCGCATCCGAGGAGAAAACCGGAACCCCAGTAAGTGGCAAATTGCAAACACCTGTTCGGTAAAACCATTGGTATCGGTAAAATGTTCTTCTATTTTTAAATCGGTTTCGTGATACAGTAAACCATCTAAAACGTGCGTAGCATCTCTGACAGTTGCATTAATCACTTTCGTATGAAACGGTGCATACTGGTCGGAAATATGAGTGTAAAAAACAACGCTTCTACCCGTACCATACTTGGCATTAATCTCTTCATTAATCGAGTTAAAGCCGCCAGCCTTAAACCTTTGACCATCGCTAGAAGAAGTTTTACCATCACCCCAATAAGAAGCGAAAGGAATTTCATGATGAAAATTTACTAAAAGAGCTAACGCTTTAGAGTAACTTTCGTCACGAATATACCAGTCAGATATCCATGCCAGACGCTCAAAAGTCAAACCGGGAGATGCTTCCGCCATCTTTACCAAACCCAAGTTTATCGCATCGGCAAGAATGCTACTGAACAAAGTAATTTTATCTGATACGAATTCTCCAGTTTGTAAATGAGTAAAATGTTTAGTAAAACCAGTCCAATTATCAACTTCAACGAGTAAATCAGTTAACTTAATTCGCGGTAATAAATCATAAACTCGGTTACGAAACTGTTTTGCACCTTCAAATATATTACTGGTAATAGGACTGATAGTTAATTTTCCATTTTCTATTACAACACCTGATAATTGCTTTTTAGCGATTAGATTAGATACCATTACAAACTGCTCAAATAATAGTTTTTGGCGCTGTTCAATATAAGTGGTAAAATCGGTTGTAATTGCAACTGGAATTTTATAATTATCTTTTAATTGCTGCCATTGTTCTTTGGGTAAAAGGTAATCTTCAAAATCCTTATATTGACGGGAGCCAGTTACAGAAATATCCCCAGAACGTAAGCCGTCTCGTAACGAACTTAAAGCACACATTTCGTAATAATGGCGGTCAATTTTATCGTTACAAAACACATATTTTGACCATTTAGGTTTGACAAAATCAACTGGTGCATCGTCGGGTACATTACGACGATTGGTTTCATTTAATGTTTTGATAACATTTAAAGCTTCTATAATAGAAGCAGACGGTCTACTGGCTTTAAATTCAAAAGTGGATAATAATTTAGGTGCATAACGACGTAACTGGGAATAACGTCTATCAAGTAAGTCAAAATAATCAAAACCCGCAGGACGTACCAATTCTTCCGCTTCTTCTACACTTTCGATAAACTCAGACCAACTGGTGGATTAATTCAATTGCTGCATAAGCATCTCCTTCACTCTCTCTTGCATCAATCAAAGCATTTCCTATATTTGCGTATAGGCGTACTTTTTCGTTTATCGCTTTACCATCTTGTTGAAATTTTTGATTCCGTTGATTTTCACTGCGACGGAATAATTTACCCATCATCTTATCGTGCATAGAAATTGCAGTATCGACCAATGATGCAGCCATTTCTAATAAAAAAGCGACGATTATTGCATACCTTCTACTTTCATCTAATCTCGCTATATGCGCGGGAGTATTTTTCTGCCCCAACCTTGTTAATTGTACCAAGCGGTTATGATGTACTTTTTGTAAACAAGAAGAATCTAAATTCAAATTGCGGATAAATTCTAACTTCTCTAATACTTTTAAAAAGTTCTTGGGATTTGGTACCCCTGGTGGTTGTCTTAACCAAACTAAAGGTGTACGATTTTTATCTGGATTTAAAACTAATAAGCCATCAATTTCTTTCTTCTGAAATGTAGTTAAATGTTTAGTAAGCGATAAATAGCATTGCTTTTGAGCGCGTCTTCGTGTTTCCCAAGCCAATCTTTCTACAGTAGACATGGCAGGAATTATTATCTTACAACGACGCATTTCTTCAATTAATGCTTCAACTAAAGCAATACCCTTATCCGTGCCAAAAGCTACCTGCATTAACCATTTGGAAAGTTTTTTATAATAAAATATATTCAAAGGAGAGTATTCAAAGACATATGATATTTTAGCTAAATGCTCTCTTCGAGTAGTATCTCGCAGCGCATAATTTTTAATTAATTTGGATTTAACATCCAATTGTAAAGCAATGTAAGATAAAACGGGTTTTGGAACTTTTTCTCCCAATTCCCATACCCGACCTGGAAATCTTAAATAACATAATTGTACTGCAAATCCTAAACGATTATGTGCGCGACGGCAGCTATTAATAGCTCTTAAATCGTCAGAATTGAAAGTATAATAACGAGCGATATCTCTAGTACTAATATCTGAAGGTATTTCTGTAAATTGTATTCGTTGTCCGGGAGATAATAATTCGCGGGTAGCCAAGAGATGAACCTGTATATTTGTTTTTTTTTGATTGATGGGAATAGAAAACGGGAGCGACAATTCGCTTTTTGTAGAAGAAAGCGGACAGGTGTCCATTTTTTACGTCAAAAACGACTTTACGTCTGCTTGTAAGATTGCCCACAATAGGGGCAAAACCTGAATTTTAAAGACATGATAGGTTCGTTACAGCTTCCACATCGGTCACGCAGATTCGTACCACAAGCAAAGCAATATTTTGAACGTAGCGAAGTCCACATTGGATCAAGCGTTGTTCCTGGTGTCCAACATTTGGGACAAAATTTGAGCGCAGTTATCGCTTCAACGGGCGTTTGTTTGACCACAGCATCAAGATATTCCTGGGGAATTCCCAACGCAGCCGCCAATCCTGATTTACCCTTCTGACTCAATCGGGAAGTTACTCCTGATTCAATTTTGCGTATGGTCTGGACGTGTATACCAGCTTTGATACTTAATTCTGACTGCGTTAAACACAGAGAATTTCGGACGCGCATAATATACCGTCCCAACGACTCGGATGGGCTTGGAGCCGCATCCGAAATAGATACATCCATAAAAGTATTATTCTCTTTGCAGTATTTAATATTAAATTAATATGTGTATAAAATTTCAGCTAATTTCAAATTTTTGTCTTAATTATGACTATAACTTTAGCAGCGTTAGCAACGCAGTTTTTAGACCGTGCGGAATTAACAAAGTCCACTATTCGCAGCTATGAGTCTGTTTTGATACCACTACTTAAGGATTATGGACATTGGTCAGTGGAAATTGTAGACCGAGATATGTTGGTTGAGTATTTGAACGCTTTGCAGCAAATCAAATTCACGACACATCACAAACACCAAGCTGTGATTACTGCACTGCTTAATTTTGCAGTTGAAAAAGGTCATCTTAAATCAAATCCGATTTCTAATTTGAAACGGCGCAAGCCGGACTTTGAGAAAGGAGAATGTGATTCAGATGAGGAAATACGTTATCTGACAACCCAAGAACTAAGTCTTTTGTACCGAGCAGTAAAATCAGATGCGCGGTTGAATGCTTTGGTGCATTTGCTACATAGTACTGGAGCGAGAATTGCAGAGATACTAGCGTTAAATTTGAAGGATTTAGATACTGAAAATAGGAAGTTTCAAGTGATTGGTAAAAGGAATAAGCAAAGGTGGTGTTTTTACAGTGAAACGGCAGAAATTTGTTTAAATAATTACTTAAAGTATTACAGGCATTCAAATATAAGTGCCTTGTTTACTGCCCAACAGCCTTTTAGCAAAGATGTTTCTCGTTTGTCTTATGCGACCGCACATAAATCTTTAGTGGGAGCAATCAATGGTATAGAAGAGTTAAAAGGAATTCGCTTCCACCATTTGAGACACACTTTCGCTACAGAACGAGTTGGTTTGATGGGTATTGATGAGCTACGTGCGCTTATGGGTCATTCTAGTATTCAAATGACTTTGCGCTACTCAAAAGTAACTTCTAAAAGAGCAGAAAAAGTAGCACAACAAGCGTTTCAGATGATTCCTAACTACAGTTAGTAAATAACCACTTTATGTCGAAAAGTAAATCAAAATCATATCTAGAAGTATATTTTACTTAAAATAGGTCAAAAGTATTAATATTACTCTTTACCTATAAACTGAGGAATATTACCCTCAATATTCATACTCCCCTATTTATACAAAAAACTATAAGTTAATGAATTCGGAATTAATTAATGCTCTAAATTAAATATTTATATGTCGCAATTAACACAAGCTTTAGAACG
>NZ_JADEWL010000040.1 GCF_015207665.1 Plectonema cf. radiosum LEGE 06105 | reverse complement strand
GGAGATGGGGGGATAACCACCGGAGTTCTTTAACCTTTAACCTTTAACCTCTAACCTCTAACCTTTAACCTTTAACCTTTGACCTTTAACCTTTGACCTTTAACCTTTAACCTCTAACCTTTGACCTTCTTGACGTTCGCGCCACCAAGTTAGAAGTGTACTAGCAATAAAAATACTAGAATATGCTCCGGTGATAAAACCAATAATTAGGGCTAAAGCAAAGTTTTTTAAGGTTTCTCCACCGAATAGAAAGATTGCAACTAATGATAGTAAAGTTGTCAAAGTGGTATTTAGTGACCGTCCTAAAGTTTGATTTACTGCATCGTCTACAACTTCGGTTATGGAACGATCGGGATTTGCTTCGAGAGTTTCGCGGATGCGATCGTAAATTACTACAGTATCGTTAACAGAGAACCCAGTGATGGTAAGTAAAGCAACAATAAATAAACTATCTACTTCCGTACCAAATAGCAATCCAAATATTGAAAAAAGCCCCGCAGTCATTAACAGGTCGTGAAAAGTAGCCACAATGGCAAACACTGCGTAATCCAACTTAAATCGAAAAGACAGGTAAATTACAATACCCAAAAAAGACACTATTAAAGCAGTGACTCCAGTATTAAATAATTGTCTTCCTAAAGTGGGTCCAACAGTATCAATTTGAGTTTTTTGCGGATCAAAAGTACCAATTTTTTCGCTTAAGGCAGTTTGCAACTGAGTGCGTTTTTCGACATCCAGAGTTTTGGTGCGAATTAATACCCCATTTCTTTCACCAGTTTCGCTGTCGGCGATAATTTGAATGCTGCTGTCAGCTAATTCTTGGGATACTACAACTTCTCGGACTTCATTGATATCAACTGGTCGATCGCAGTTATTGGGTAAACTACAATCTCGTTCAAATTGTAACCGTGTACCTCCGATAAAATCCAAACTAGGACGTAAAGGAGCGCCAATCTGTTGCCAAGAAATCACCATCGAGATGATGCCAGCTAAAATGATCGCAACAGAAATACCCCACCACAGAGTTCGCGATTTATTAATACTAAGTTTCATTTCGCTACCTCTGCTTTATTTGAACTTGGTAGATTAGGGCAGAAAAGTTCAGGGTTGCGTCGGATTGAATCATTTCTGATTGCTAAAAACATGAACGTGCGGCTACAAGTTACTGCTGTAAACATACTAACTGCTACACCTACAGCCAAAGTTACGGCAAAGCCTTTGACTAAACCAAATCCCAGCCAAAACAAGGCTGCACAGGCAATCAATGTAGTAACATTGCTATCTAAAATACTAGAAAATGCTCGGTAAAAACCAGATTCGACAGAACGATAAAGGGATTTACCAGCTCGCAATTCTTCCCGCGTGCGCTCAAAAATGAGAACGTTGGCATCAACAGCCATACCAATACTCAGGATAAAACCAGCAATCCCAGGTAAAGTTAAAGTTACGCCTAACAAAGCGAAACAAGCCCAAGTCAGAAGCGCATAAATTACCAGAGACAAATCGGCAATTACTCCTGGTAGTCTGTAATAAACCACCATAAATATTAATACTAAAATCAAACCACCAACACCAGCGTAAATACTGCGTTGGATGCTATCTCTACCCAATGTGGCACCGACTGTACGGTTTTCGACAATTTCTATGGGTACTGGTAGGGAACCACCGCGCAACTGTACTGCTAAGTCTTGAGCTTCCTGAGCTGTAAAATTACCTTCAATGACAGCATTTCCACCAGTAATTCCGGTGTTTGCAAATTGCGGTCCTACAGAAGCAGCACTAATTAATTCATTATCAAGAAAAATACCAATAACCCGCCCGGTACCTGCGAGATTTTTAGTTAAATCGGCAAATAATTTACCACCTTCTTGATTAAACTGAAGTGCTGCACTCCAGCCACTACCACCTTGTTGGGGGTCTAAAGGGTTAGCATTAGTTAGATATTTACCCGTTAGGGGTGGATCTAAACTTTCAAATAATTCAACAATCGCCTTTTGATTTGTTTTTAGTTCTTGTTGATTTTTTTCAATTGCAGCGCTATCGTTACCGGAACGTAATTCTTCCTGTTTGGCTTTGAGTTGTTCATTATTAGCTCGTAAAGCAAAAAGTTGAGTTTCTGTTCCTGGCTTTTGTGTCATAAATTCTAATTGTGCCGTACCACCCAACACCCGTTCGGCTTGTTCTGGGTTGCTAACTCCAGGTAACTGAACCAAAATTTTATCGTTGCCTGCGGTTTGAATTACGGGTTCGGAAACTCCCAATCCATTGACTCGATTTCCGAGAACTGTTTGTACCGCTTCGAGTTCCCGTTCACCTATTTGCTTAATTTCTGGAGTAGTCTTAACCTGAATAGTCAGTTGCGAACCTCCCCGTAAATCTAGCCCCAAAGGCACAGGAATTGTAGCAATCACCGTGACTGCGGCAATTACCAGAAATATAATCAAGGCTAATAGCGATCGCTCTTTTTGCATACCATCCCCGCTTCATCGCGACAAACGCTATAATAGCGCTTCTTTATCATTTATGAGTAAAGAGTTATAAATTTTACTAAAGGTCAAAGGTCTGTATGTCAAAGGTCAAAAAAGAAAGGTTAAAGGTTTAAAATAACTGTCAACTCTCAACTAACTCCTAACTCCTAACTCCTCACTCCTTTAGACTCTTGCCGCAACCATTTTTTCGACTGCTTCGACGATTTGCTCTGGTTGAACAATTGTCAATTTTTCCAAGTTACCGTTATAAGGTGTAGGAATATCTTGAGAAGAAAGTCGCAGTACGGGTGCATCTAATTCATCAAACAAGCGTTCGTTAATTGAAGCAATAATTTCTGCGGCTACTCCCCCGGTTCTCATGCATTCTTCGACAATAATTACTCGGTGGGTTTTGCGTATAGATTCACTAATGGTATCAAAATCTAATGGTTTTAAAGATATTAAATCAATCACTTCTGGGTCAAAGCCCGATTTTTCTAGAGTTTTCACGGCTTGCATTACATGATGACGCATCCGTGAATAAGTCAAGATTGTGACATCTTTCCCGCTACGGACGATTTCTGCTTTATTTAATGGCAGCAGATATTCTTCTTCGGGTAAATTTTCTTTTAAGTTATAAAGTAGTACGTGTTCAAAGAACAATACCGGATTATTATCGCGTATGGCTGATTTTAATAAACCTTTGGCATTATAAGGGGTGGAACAAGCAACAATTTTTAATCCCGGAACAGCTTGAAAATAAGCTTCCAAACGCTGGGAATGTTCTGCACCTAATTGTCTTCCGACACCACCGGGACCGCGAATTACTAGAGGAATTTTAAAATTACCCCCGGAAGTGTAGCGCAACATTCCGGCATTGTTAGATATTTGGTTGAAGGCTAATAGCAAAAAGCCCATATTCATGCCTTCGATAATCGGTCTTAACCCTGTCATTGCGGCACCGATCGCCATTCCTGTAAAACTATTTTCGGCTATCGGTGTATCTAATACTCTCAATTCGCCATATTTTTCGTGTAGGTCTTTGGTAACTTTGTAGGAACCACCATAGTGTCCTACATCTTCACCAAGTATCATCACGGTTTTATCTCGTGCCATTTCTTCATCAATGGCTTGTTGTAAAGCGTTAAAAAATAGTGTTTCTGCCATTAGACCAAAAAGATAGGAATATTGCTTTAGAATATTATCGCGTCTCTGTGAAAAATACGGTAAAAATAATACGAGTTATGCAAAATTCCTAAATTGTTCTGGGATTACCAAGTAAATTTATCTTAAATAAATAATTCATTGGTAGTGTCGGAGTCTCGCTCTTTAGCGACAACCTCGCATAACTAATGAAGCGCAATACTAGTACTGCACCACATAAGTTTTGAGGGGTTGGGGTAGTGCGAGCTTCTAGCTCGCTGGTGGCTTCGAGCGAGCGGGACGTATCCCCCTTCGGGGCAGGCTACGCCAACGCACTACGAACGCGTTACCCCTCAAAATTAATGTGGTGGACTACTAGTTAATCGCCCAAGCCCAAGCTATGAGATTTAACGATTAAAAGAAACTGTTGAATCTTCTACAGAATTTACTTGAGCTATGCTCGTACCAGACTCATTTGTTCCGGAAGCTGCCGGAAACTGATTTTCTGGAAATCTTCTTGGTCTTCCCGGTTTGCGTTTGTGTCTTTGATTAATTGATTTTTCGCTTGCTTGTGCCAGTTCTTCTGGTGTACATTTTAACAAACGCAACGCATCCCAGTATTTTTTCGGTGTCATGGTTGGTTCGGTTCGTCCCGCTTCCCAGTTGCGAACGCTTGTTTCACTGATTGCAAGCCTGAAGGCTACTTCTGCACGGCTGAGTCCAGCACGTTCTCTCAGGACTTGCATATCCATATCTTAATGCTCCCTTTTTAAAACTCATTAATTGTATTTATTAAATCAATTGACGTAAAAATGCCAACTGAAAATTGTTTGTTAACTATAATTATTTTATAGGATATTGCATACCCGTATGACAATCTAACCATACTGCAATGTTCTACTGTCTTTTAACCACTTTTTTCGATTTTTCTCTACTAAATCTATACATAAAGATAGATGTTTTCAATCCAATTGTATAGATATGAGCAAATTTCTCCGGTTCACGTCTATTTATCTTGCGATCGCGATCGGATTTATTTCCCCTAATAGTTCACAAATACTATTGATAATTGATAACTTACTTATTATTTATTAAAGTCTCGACGCAAAATTTTACATCGAGAGAGAGTGATGGTTTGATTGTTCTAAGATGGGTGCCTTTGTTTTTGTCGATTTATTTCAACCATCGGGCTGCATCTTTGGCATGGTAGGTTAAAATCAAATCGGCACCAGCACGTTTAAAGCTGGTTAAAGTTTCAAGTACTACCCGCTCTTCGTCAATCCAGCCATTGAGGGCTGCGGCTTTAATCATGGAGTATTCGCCGGAAACATTGTAAGCTGCAACTGGTAGATTGCAAGCTTGTTTGACCTGCCAAATTACATCCATATAGGACAAAGCAGGCTTGACCATTAACATATCAGCCCCTTCGGCAATATCCAATTCTATTTCCTTGATGGCTTCGCGAGAATTTCCTGGGTCCATTTGATAAGTTCGGCGATCGCCAAATTGCGGTGATGAATCAGCTGCATCGCGGAATGGTCCATAGTAGGAAGAAGCGTATTTGGCAGCGTAGGACATAATTGGTGTATCTTGGAAGCCTGCTTCATCCAAACCTAAACGAATAGCCTGGACAAAACCGTCCATCATTCCGGAAGGAGCAATAATATCGGCACCGGCTTTAGCTTGGGATACAGCTGTTTTTTTGAGCAATTCTAAAGTCGGGTCATTCAAAACTCTACCGCTTAAATCGCCTACTTGTAAATAACCGCAATGACCGTGACTGGTATACTCGCACAAGCAAGTGTCAGCAATCACAATCAAATCTGGAACTGCTTCCTTGATGGCAGTAGCGGCTTTTTGAACGATACCGCAATCATGCCAAGCACCAGTCGCTTCTATATCTTTATCTTCAGGAATCCCAAATAAAATCACAGCTGGAATTCCTAACCCATAAACTTCCTTGGCTTCTTCAACAATTTTGTCAGGAGAAAGTTGAAAAACTCCCGGCATCGATTTGACTTCGTTGGCTATACCTTCACCTGGTACAGCAAACAAGGGATAAATTAAATCGCTTGTATTTAATACGGTTTCGCGTACCATACGGCGCAATTGAGGATGGGTACGCAGACGACGGGGACGATGGGTAGGAAACATAAATTTTATCAGCACTAAGGAAAACTTTTATCAATGGACAATTGATAATTGACAATTGATTAATTTGGTTTAAGACTTCTCCTTTTAAGGAGAAAAAAAGAAAAAGGTTGCCGTCTTCGGTTCAATCCTATTGCTTTTAGAGAGAATTGATTTTTCATTAACCATTGTCAATTGTCAATTTTTTATGGACGCAATTGAAAGCGTCACAAACTGAGAACAAAATTATACTTATCAAGGGCAAACTACAAAGAGCGCTTAACTGTCAAATGCCCTACTGTCTGAGAAGATGTGGGGCAATTTTGTGTTTTACAGCTAGATGTATATATATCTCAAAAAAGGTTACAAAAGCTATTTTGGAAATATTATTTAAAGATTAATTTTTACCATAGACATCTCCGAAAAAGAATTTAGAGAGGTGAAATTTTGCCTCTCTACAAGAATTTCGATTGACGCATATTTAATTTCCGGGTTTAATGGAAAGTAATCATTTTGTAAATAGATTGTAACAACTTGTAATTTTGCCTTCAAATAACTGAGTCTGAAATTAAGACTTAATAATAAAATAATTAATTTTTTGTCTTTGCTCGCAGCCTGCTTTGATGAGTGAGGTAAATGTATCTTTGAAAAATGAAATGAAAAATCAATATTTTGAGCAAATAATCAAGAAGTTAGTTAGTAGGTAAAGCAACTTAATTAGAAAATGAAGTGTGAGGGATGCAAGTGATCAGCTTGTATTGTGACTTTTTTACCTAATTAAAAAATTAGGTTGATTTGTGTGTGTGAATAGTCAAACAGTGTGACTAAAAGACTCTAAATATGAAAGGATAGCGAAAAGGTTGCTCCGAGTCTCCTAAAACGTGAAAAAGCGCCCAAATAGTGAGTCCCCAATGGATGAGAAACCAAAGACTGAACAGAAAACCCAGCAAACCGAAAGTGAGAGTAGCTAGTATAGGAGCTAGTATTGTAATAATCAGTACATACAGCCAAACATTAAAGTGGAAATTGATGGCTTCTTTGGCATTGCTTTTCACAACTGGATCTTCAGTGGTAAAAAGTATAAAAATGGGAATGGCAATAGAAATTAGTGTAGAACTAAAAAAAATTGCTCCGTGAGATATAGCTGATAAAAGCTTTCGCCTATCGATATCGTACATTTTTGTCTCCCTGACATTAAGCTTTTGAATTATATAACGAACCAATAACCTTGATAGTTGTCTTAAGATTAAAAAGAATCGCGCTTAACTACAAAAACTTAACTTTTAGATAGAATACAATCAAACGAATAACTTATGTCAACTGAACTTAAGACAGAAATTTACGAAGAAGTTGAACGCCGTCGTAATTTTGCCATTATTTCTCACCCTGATGCCGGTAAAACCACGCTGACTGAAAAATTACTATTGTACGGAGGTGCAATTCATGAAGCTGGTTCGGTAAAAGCTCGTCGAGCGCAGCGTAAAGCAACTTCTGACTGGATGGCAATGGAACAGCAACGGGGTATTTCGATTACCTCAACAGTGTTGCAATTCGAGTACGAAAATTGCCAAATAAATTTATTAGATACTCCCGGACACCAAGATTTTAGTGAAGATACCTATCGTACTCTCAGCGCTGCCGATAATGCAGTCATGTTGATTGATGTCGCAAAAGGTTTGGAACCCCAGACGCGGAAATTATTTGAAGTTTGCAAAATGCGGGGTATTCCAATTTTCACATTTGTAAATAAACTCGACCGTCCCGGAAGAGAACCATTAGAACTTTTAGACGAAATTGAGCAAGAATTAAACTTACAGACTTATGCGGTAAACTGGCCGATTGGGATGGGAGACCGATTTAAAGGTGTGCTTGACCGTCAACAGCAAAAAATTCACTTGTTTGAAAGAAGCGCTCACGGTAGTAAAGAAGCTGCAAATACGATTGTTGATTTAGGGGATGCCAAAATCGAAGAACTTTTAGAACAAGACCTTTATTATCAACTCAAAAACGATTTGGAATTGTTGGATGGAGTTGGACCTGAGTTGGATATAGATTTAGTACATCAAGGCAAAATGACCCCGGTATTTTTCGGGTCGGCGATGACTAATTTTGGTGTAGAATTATTCCTCAACAATTTTCTGCAATACGCTCTCAAACCAGGTTCTCATGAAAGCAGTCTGGGTGAAGTTCCTCCCACTTACCCAGATTTTTCCGGTTTTGTGTTCAAACTGCAAGCCAACATGGACCCCAAACATCGCGATCGCGTCGCATTTATCCGTGTATGTACTGGTCGGTTTGAAAAAGATATGACAGTCAGTCACGCTCGTACTGGTAAAACGGTACGTTTATCTCGTCCGCAAAAATTGTTTGCTCAAGAACGAGAATCTCTTGATGAAGCTTATCCAGGGGATGTGATTGGTTTAAATAATCCCGGTGTTTTTGCAATTGGCGATACAATTTACACTGGTAAAAAAATAGAATATGAAGGTATTCCCTATTTTTCACCTGAGTTGTTTGCCATTCTCAGAAATCCCAATCCTTCAAAATTCAAGCAATTTCAAAAAGGTATCACGGAATTGCGTGAAGAAGGAGCTGTACAAATTATGTACTCTGTGGATGAATCGAAGCGCGATCCAGTTTTGGCAGCAGTCGGCCAGCTACAGTTTGAAGTGGTACAGTATCGTTTGGAAAACGAGTATGGTGTAGAAACCCTTTTAGAACCTTTGCCTTACAGCGTTGCTCGTTGGGTAGAAGGAGGTTGGGAAGCCTTGGAAAAAGTGGGACGTTTATTCAATACCACCACGATGAAAGATAGTATGGGAAGACCAGTATTACTATTCCGCAATGAATGGAACACCACTCAATTACAACAAGACCATCCGGAATTGAAATTAACTGCCATAGCACCCGTATCTGGGCAAACATCAACTTCTTAATTCTAATTGACCGGGGAACGCCGGTCACCTTTTCACCATTGGGGAGGTAATAAATAATAAGTAATAGGTAATAGGTAAAGTTTATATAAATTAGGAGTGATTATATAAGTAATATTGCGTAATTAATTGTCGTTGATAAGGTTTTGAAGATAATTATCTGTAACATCTGCAAAATTTTGATCGAAACGCGACTTCAATCCAAAAATGTAAGTTTTTTTTTTAATTTTTTAATTTTTTTAAATGTGCTTAGTGAGAGAATAAAATATTTATGTCTTCACATTCTAAATCATCTTTAGAGGCTGGCTTAGCTGCCCTCAAACAAGAAGATTACCGTACAGCAAAAATCATTTTAGAAGACGTTGCCGCTAGAGATAGTGATATTCATCGCAGCTTACAAGCCCAAGTTGCTTTAGTTGTAGCTTATTCTAAAGACGGCGAAATTCAAATGGCGATCGCGGTGTGTGAATCTCTCACTCAAACCAATAATTCCCAAATTAAACAATGGGCAGAAAAGTCTTTAAAACAACTGAAAAAAAAATATCCCCAACAGCAACTCTACTCAACGGGATTTGTTGCTTTTGAATCCTCAAAAGAAGAATCAGAGCGAGTTGAACAAATAGAGGAATTGATATCATCTTCTACTCCTCCACCTCCACCTCCATCATTTTCAAGTTCGCAATTAAAAAAACTTCCCGCACAAATCCAAACAAAACCTGACGGTGAGCAAGTAGCCCATAAGCAAGCAAATATCCATTGGCGTTTGGGAAGAAGAGCAAAAGTATGGCAACCATTACCAAAAAGAAATTTTCTTCGCTTGCGATTGTTGGGGGTTGGAACTTTCATTGCTTTGTTTTGGGTGGTACGAGGGCTGATACAGCTAGTAATGAAATTAATCAATGATATTTTAGTTGCGCTGCCATTTTTAGAACCCATACAATTTTTATACAAAAATCCCACCTTGTTTTTGTTGGGCATATTTACGATATTAACGGCTGTTTCACCGTGGTTAATCGATTGGCTGCTCTGTAGATTTTACGCAAAAAAAACTTTATCAAGAGAAACTTTAAATACTTATTCTCGTGAATCAGTGCGAGTACTACAACGCTATTGTCAACCAAGAGGTTGGAAATTGCCACAACTAGGAATTTTACCGATAGTCGCACCAATCGCATTTACTTTCGGTCATTTACCTCGCACCGCTCACATTGTAGTCAGTCAGGGACTTTTAGAACAATTAGCAGATGATGAAATAGCGGCGATCGTTGGTTGTCAATTGGGACAAATTGCTCGTATAGATTGTACTGTAATGTCTGTAATGGTATTAGTGACAATTCCGGTTTATCAACTATATCAATGGATTTGTCAACAAGCCGATAATATACCCAACCGCATCGGATGCACAGTTCTAGGAATTATTGGTAATGGTGTTTATGGAATTTGGCTGTTACTTACGGGAACTGGTTTGTGGTTATCTCAAAAAAGAATTTACCAAAACGATCGAATTGGTGCGGAAGTCACTGGAAACCCCAACGGATTGATTCGCGGTTTGCTCAAAAGTGCGATTGGGATTGCGAATAATATTGCTAATTCAGAACAAACACCTTGGCAATTAGAAACTTTAAACCTGTTAATACCAGTTGGTTACAAACAAAGTTTATCTTTGGGTAGTATCGCTGCAAACACCACCTTTGAGTCGTTGTTAATGTGGGATTGTCTTAATCCCTACCGGCAATGGTTTTTAATTAATAACAGCCATCCCTTGATGGGGGAACGGTTGCGAGAACTATGTAAAATCGCTGAGTACTGGCACGTTGAACCTGAACTCTACCTGGAAAGTCAGCAGTGTTTAAAATTGAAGCGTGAGTCATTTCTATTACAAATCTCTCCTTTTTTAGGCATTTTATTTGGTGCAGCATCAGCTTTGCTTTTTCGGTTGGCTTGGTACGCAGCATTTGCAGTGCATTTAATTAACCTCAAGTGGATATACGACGACTGGAAATTCGTTACAGGTTTTATGCTGATCGGTTTTAGTCTGGGTAGTTTAATTAGAATAAATTCCTTGTTTGTTGATATTAAATCTGAAGATTTACAAACTTCTGAGTCTTTACCAGAATTATTTACAAATCCAGCTACCTTACCCATAAACAGTACCGCAGTGGAGTTTTCCGGAAAATTATTAGGTCGTCGCGGTAGTCGCAACTATTTAGGACAAGATTTAATTCTCCAAGTAGGTTTGAGTTTGGTCAAATTACATCATGTCTCCTGGTTGGGACAATCTCTCAACGCCCAAGACTTTATCGGTAGAAGAGTTTCAGTCACTGGCTGGTTACGACGAGGTGCAACACCTTGGTTGGATATTCAAACTTTAAAAACCCAAAGTGGCAAAATGGTCAATAGTCCTCATCCCATTTGGTCTACTATTTTGACGGTAGCTACTTTCGCTTGGGGTGCTTACATTATTTTGACCAGCTAATTTATTAGTCCTTCTGATTCAGTGGAAATCTTTTTGTAAATAAAAGTTGCGAAATCTCAAATCAAATGTTACATTTATTAACAATAACCAATGCAACCCAAAACCATTACAAGGCTTTAAGCTGAATTGATGTAAAAGGCTGCTTGCGCTATTATTTTCCCCCTTTTGTCGTTCCAACACAGCAGGAAATAAACCAGCCGCTGGCTGGTTTTTGTTTCTTAAAAGGGGTTTGCTTCACGAAAAAATGTATTGTATGCTACTATGCATTAAATACTGGACTAATTTGTGTGTGCTGAACTAGCTGCGTTTAGAATACCGTGATATTGTAGGAAATGGTGTTTAAATCTTCATAATAAAAGAGCATTGAAAAAGTTTTGTTTTGCCAGAAGTAGAATGCAGAATTTATAATTTTTGGGATTAAAGTGTTTGCGCTTTTGAGCGTGAGCTTTTAGCTTAAAAAATTAGCTTGGGAAAAATTGTATTGTAAAGATTGACAGTTTGCAGTAAAAAGATAGTCTGCGAGAGTGTTATTTAATGACATATGTCTGTCATCTTTAAAACCAAGTTTTTTTAAACCCGCTCATCTTCATCTAAATACATTGGAGGTTATTTCATGTCCATCCGTTTATATATAGGCAACTTGCCTAAAGAAGAAATCGACAAATCAGAATTGCAAGAAGTTTTTGCTGAAGAAGGCAGCAGTATTACTACTAAATTAATCAAAGACCGCAAGACTGGCAAGTGTCGCGGCTTCGGTTTTATGACTGTGAATAACGACGAGCAAGCTGACCAAATTATTGAAAAATATAACGGTCTAATGTTCAAAGATTCTCCGATTAAGTTGGAGAAAGCGTTACCTCGCAGCAAGAGTAGTGAGGAAGGCGAAGAACAGCCACAAATTTCCAAGGCACCTACTCCAACTCCTGTTACTAGTGGCTCTAGCAATCCTGGAACTGGTGGTAGTAGTAAAAAAGCTAAAAAATCTCGTCGCGGCGGTGGTGGCTCTAGAGATACCAGTAGTGCAGGTGTTTCTTCTTCCGATGGTGGAGTCAATCCAGATCCTCGTTGGGCTGCGGAGTTAGAAAAGCTAAAACAAATGCTTGCCGCTCAGACTACCAACTAAGTGATTTAAAGGCTATTCCCTGTGAATTGGGAAGCCTACACTCACCCCTGACGGGGAGTGTAGGTAGTTCACCTTGTTAAGTCTATGCCAATTTTTGGTAAGTTTTTGCAGTGTATTCGTAGCTCTTGTACCATATACAGGAATGTTCAGAAATATTCGTTGTAAATGGCTAACAAGAGCTTATATTATCGACTTTACATATAAAATCTTTAGTTTTATTAGTAATCTTTATATCGTTATATAGTTTTAGAGTGCGATTCAAATTCTGATTTAAAATTGTGATTAATAAAAAAAATATATATATTGTTTCACACCCAAAGAAATTTAATCTATAATGCAATGCGGTTGAGTTATGACAATTGGCATTACTCAATCATTTAGATAAAGTGATGGTGTGGCATTGTTTGAGACCTAGCAATACATCCTCCAGGGCAAGGTTTTCGTATTTATAAGCAAAAAATACTTCGTATTTATAAGTAAAAAATACAAGTAATTAGGCAAGATTAAATATATATTGCGATCGCCCGCATCTGGAGGGTTAAGGCGAGATGCTGCACTAAAATTCCTCGCTGCGGACAAGAATTTAAAGTTTTAAGACGGGTATAAATGTTTTTGCAGTAGTAGCTAATTCATAGCTGAATATGGCTAACGCCAAACAATTAATCGATAAAAGTCTAAAAAATCAATCAACACACAAAAAACAGATCGATCGCAATTGAGGGGACGCTATTATTTTAGGTATTTTAGGTTTTGGATTCGCCCCAAAGATAAATCTGGAAACTACTCCGTTGAAGAACTATTAGAAAATCCTATACTATGCATATTTTTAGATTCATGGATAAGTTCCTATTAATACAATTATGTTACTTAAATCCCACTATGGGAATTTTTAGCAAAAAAGTAGCGTAAGGTACAACTTACTTTCTAATTACATACTATGTATATTAAAATACATATTTATTTTTTTGAAATAATTGCTTTTGTATTTCTATACTCTGAAAATAAAACATTAATTTAGTTTTTAATTCACTTTTTTTTTAAGTGTTAATACACTGAAAAAGCGTGTTATTTAATTCATTATTTTTTTATTTTAAAACACCAGACGACTAAAGTTAGAGTTAAAAATAATACTTATGATGATAAATTATAGCGATAATTTTGCTGATAATTTCGGTATATTTTAGGTAATAAATAATGATTTTATAATATTTACTACATAAAAACCATCAATATTATTACTGAACTAACAAAGGTAAAAGTGATAGCAAAGATGTAAAAATATGTCACATATTAAATTAAAATAAAACTTACATAAACATTTACAAAGATTTTGGTCTTACGGGTTGAAGCGAATCAACGCAGCTACCTGTAGACCAATCACATTTCTTAACCAACAAATTATGAACCTTGCAACAGAACAACGCATCGCCTTAATTTCCGTCCACGGCGATCCAGCGATTGAAATAGGTAAGGAAGAAGCTGGAGGGCAAAACGTTTACGTTCGTCATGTAGGGGAAGCATTAGCTGAACTGGGATGGCAAGTTGATATGTTTACCCGTAAAGTTAATGTAGAGCAGGAAAATATTGTTTGGCATTCTCCTAATTGTCGAACAATTCGTTTGAAAGCTGGTAATGTTGATTTTGTGCCACGAGACAATCTTTTTGGGCATTTACCAGAATTTGTAGACAATTTTCTGAAGTTTCAAGAAGAGAACGGAATTATATATAATTTAATTCATACCAATTACTGGCTTTCTAGTTGGGTTGGTATGCAGTTAAAGCAAAAACAAGGAAGTCAACTTGTACATACATATCACTCCTTGGGAGCAGTTAAGTACAATACCGTAAAAACGATTCCTTTAATTGCCAGTACCCGCTTAGGAGTAGAAAAACAGATATTAGAAACAGCACAAAGAATTGTTGCAACTTCGCCGCAAGAACAAGAACATATGCGTACCCTTGTTTCAGCGAAAGGGAATATTGATGTAATTCCTTGCGGTACAGATATTGAACGCTTTGGTCGTGTTGACCGAAAAGCAGCGAGAACCGAGTTAGGAATTAATCCTCAAACCAAACTTGTAATGTATGTAGGACGTTTTGATCCACGTAAAGGTATTGAAACCTTAGTCCGCGCAGTGCGAGAATCTAAGTTATTTGGCTCGGAAGACTTAAAATTAATGATTTGTGGTGGTAGTCGTCCCGGGCAAAGTGATGGTGATGAATGCAAGCGGATCAAGAAAATTGTCGCAGAATTGGGAATGAGTCATATGACTGAATTTCCGGGTCGTATCAGTCAAGAAGATTTACCATCTTACTATGCAGCAGCTGACGTTTGTGTTGTTCCGAGTCATTATGAACCTTTTGGTTTAGTAGCGATTGAAGCAATGGCAAGCTTTACACCAGTAATTGCAAGTGATGTTGGTGGACTTCAGTTTACTGTTGTCAATGAAGAAACAGGTTTGTTAGCACCACCCCAAGATTTTCAGGCTTTTGCGAATGCGATTGACCGAATTTTATTGGATGCGAATTGGAGTGAACAATTAGGTGAAGCTGCAAGAAAGCGTGTTGAGACTAAATTTAGTTGGGATGGAGTTGCAATGCAATTAAGCGAACTCTATACAAATTTATTACAGCAATCTGTAGAGCAGCCAGCCTTAGCAAGCAGTTAATAGTCATAGCCCATTATTATTTTTGATTGCGATAGGCGAAGCCTATCGCAATTAATCTGAGAATGATAAATCGATCATTGCACCGAATAATTCCCTAAGCACTCTTGGACAACTACACCCGTAAATAAAAGATATTTATACTTAGCAATCAAAATATTCTTAATATTAAATAAATAATTTCTTACGTATTTATATTGATATAAAACTGATAATTTTTAAATTTATCATTACATACAAGTATTCATTTACAACTGAATTTCAGTATTTATTCGCAATCAGGGAAAATACTTAATCCGAAATCAAAGTTTTAGTAAAATTAAGATTTTCTTCTGGACATTACACTTAATAGAGTTTTAACTAGATACATCAGCAACTGAAATTTTCTACAGCCAAGTTCAAATTAATCTTATCTACTTTGACACAAGGAAAATATATAAATCCGGAAATACAAGTAAATAAGTTAGATTAATTTGAATGTCTGTAAAGGCTTTTTAATTAAGTTGCAATCGTGGTTTCAGATAAGATTATGACCGCGAATAATTCATTTTAAAAATTATCAAAACAAGATTAAAAAGGAATAAAATGTTGAGATTTAATCAAACAAATCAATTACAAAATTCTCTTTGTGCTTTAGGTTTAACTGCTCTTGGATTATTTATTGTGCCGGAATCTGCTCAAGCTTTTACTTTAGTTGATAAAACTGGTTTTACCGATATAGATTTTAATCAGCAAATCGCAGATGGAACATTTTCAGAATTATTTGTTGCAGAAGGAAGAATTGGTGATAGAGGAGGTGCTGCAACTTATGAATTAAGTATTAATGATGATGTAGTCAAAGGTGCTAGAGCTGTCACAGAAGAACAGTTTAACTGGGAGAATGGTAAAGAATATGAGTTTAGCTTAGAATACGACGGAAATATGGTTAACTATATTCTTGGTGGTGAAACACTTAGTACCAGCAATTTTAGTAGTCCGATCAATAGTATTTTCTTTCGTACCAGTGCTGGGAAAAATACTGCAACTTCTCTAACAAACCTGATGTTTAATGGTGGTGCAATTGGTAGTTTATCTTCTAGCTTAAATGACAGCAGAGATATTGATTATCTCCAAATCAAAGATATATCTTCCCCATTTATAATTACAGGTAAAGCATCAATGGTTTGGCAGGGAATAGCACCTAAAAACTCTCTGAATGCATTTCAAATTAAAGTAGGTAATTCTCCTAAAGCTAAGGTACCTGAACCCGTTACCATCGGCGCAATATTCGTAACTGGAATGGCTGGTTTAGGTTTGAGTAAAAACAAGAAAAAAAATGAAGATTAAAGCTTGATATTTACTTTTGTTTGTGTTTAATTCAATTACATAAAAAACTGAATAAGCAACCTTTTTATTGCCTAAAAACCGGGTTTATTGCAAATTTCAGGGTCTCAAAACCTTGATTTTTCCTTTAAAAATCCGGTTTTTTTGGTATTGTCGAGAATAATCCAAAATATAACTTAAAAAACTTAAGCAGTTGAACAAATGCACGGTTTAAAGATATCCACATCTTTGATGGGTGCATCTGTTGTTTCAATCGAGCTATACTTACCGAAATAACGCTTTAATCAAAAACAATCGCTGTGCAAACATTTGACTTTACTACTTTGAGCGCAGTTTGCAGCGATATTCGTGCTAACTGGCTGCCATCACGCTTAGAGCAAGTTTATCAGCGCGATCGCTATACGATTGCAATTGCGCTCCGCACTCTCAAAAAACGGGGTTGGCTGGAAATTTCCTGGCATCCCCAAGCTGCTCGTATTCATATAGGTTCTCCACCACCGCGATCGCCAGATACATTTACATTCTCTCAACAATTAGTTCATCAATTGGGTGGCTTGGCTCTGGTGACAATTGAGACAATCGCTCCTTGGGAACGGGCTGTGGATTTACAATTTGCCCGTCGTCCTGGAGAGCAAGCCCTATATCACTTGTATGTAGAAATAATGGGCAAATACAGCAACGTAATTCTTACGGATACTAAAAATATAATTGTTACCGCTGGTCGTCAAGTCAGCGAACAAAAATCCAGCGTTCGTCCTATATTAACCGGAGATGTTTATCAAAAACCACCCAAACTCACTACTGCAATTCCCAGTTTGGATGAATCCCTAGAAAATTGGCAAGAAAGAGTCAGCTTAATACCCGGAGCAATCAAGCGTCAGTTGCCTAAAATTTACCGTGGTGTTGCTCCGGCTTTGGTAGAATCGATGCTTTTAGCAGCAAACCTGAGTACGGAAAGTACAACCGATAACCTGACATCAGAAGAATGGCAATTATTATTTAAGCAATGGCAAGAATGGCTGAAAGCTTTGCAATTCGATCAGTTTCAACCGGGTTGGACTTCTACAGGTTACACCGTACTTGGCTGGGGTACAGTGGAAAAAGCGCAAAATATTCAAGAATTACTCAACCGCTACTATACCGATTGGCTTAATCAACAGATATTTTCTCAATTACGACACCAACTCGTTCAGAAGCTGAGCAATATTTTAGAAAAGTTACGTTCCAAAGCTCAAATCTTTAAAAAACGCTTGCAGCAGTCAGAAAAAGCAGATGAATATCGTACCAAAGCCGATTTATTGATGGCTTATCTCCAAGAGTGGAAACCGGGGATGCAAGAAATTACTTTAGCTGACTTCGAGACGAATGAACCAGTAAAAATTCAATTACAACCAGATAAAAACGCAGTACAAAACGCTCAAAACCTTTATAAACAACATCAAAAGCTGAAACGCGCTCGTATTGCAGTAGAACCTTTACTTGCAGAAGTGAATGCCGAAATCGAATATTTAGAACAAGTTGATGCAGCAATTTCTCAAATTGATAACTACCAAACGGATGAAGATTTACAAGCTTTGGAAGAAATCCGCGAGGAATTGATTACACAAAAATATGTAGAAGATTCGGAATATCGTAGACGTAGTTTTAATGAAGCAACGACAAACTTTTATCGTCACAAAACACCAAGCGGTTTTGAAGTATTGATTGGACGTAACAACCGTCAAAATGACCAATTAACTTTCCGTGTTGCTGGAGATTATGACTTATGGTTTCATGCTCAAGAAATTCCCGGAAGTCATGTATTACTTAGGTTAGAACCTGGTGCAATACCCGAAGATAATGATTTACAGTTTACCGCTAATCTTGCAGCACACTATAGTCGCGCTCGTCAGAGCGAACAAGTACCAGTGATTTACACTCCTACCAAACACGTTTATAAACCCAAAGGAGCTAAACCAGGAATCGCTATTTACAAACAAGAAACCATACTTTGGGGAAAACCACAATCTGTTAAAGAATTTTAGATTTCAGATTTTAGATTTTAGATTTTAGATTTTGGATTAAAATCTTGATTTAAAAGTTGTAAATTCTTTTGTTCCTTTGGTTATTGTCTTGCCTGTGATCCCTTAGGTATATTGATTTATTCTTAAAGATAGAGGCAGAAAATCTATAGAAACATCTTTTTTTAGTAAATTTTCCAAAAAATTCTGTACTACCTGTTACAATATTGTGAAGAAAGATTACTCAAGAGGTTTTGGGAAAGCGAAAACTTGGGTTTAAATTTTATTGAGAAGACAACACAAATAAAAACACCTAGACCAGCTTTGGGAAGCTGGTCTTTTTTGTAATCAGTAGTCTGTACATCCGATTGCTGAGACACTGAACCCACTTAAGCTATCAAGTTCTGTTGATGAAAATTCTTAATTTGATTTTGTGTCGCGATCGCAGTCTGATTTAAAAATAATTTTAGTCACATATATATATGTAATTTTGGTACAAAAAAATCTAGAAACTTGATATTTTTACTATCGGAGAATTTACGGTTTTTTAGCTTGATGCTTGGGTAGGATTGTTGATTAAGCTTTAATAAAGCTATTTTTGGTAAAGTTCTTGCCAAAATAATATAAGTTTGCTATAGTTCTTAATCGTGGGTCAAAAACATTGCCGGGATAGCTCAGTTGGTAGAGCAGAGGACTGAAAATCCTCGTGTCACGAGTTCAAGTCTCGTTCCTGGCATACCTTACAACCCACAAAACCCTACTTTTGAATACACCACTTTACCCCCAAGTAATCTTTTTCTTTAGTCAAAGTTTAGTCAAGAAAAAATTTTACTGGTTTATGTCCCAAAACAACAGGTGGTGTTGGTCGTTCACTTCTCATCATCATTAGTTCAAATGCCCGCTGATGATGTCGTTCCGATATCCAATGGTGGTACAACTCGCTATGCACTTGGTTGGAATGTCCCATTTGTTGGGCTGCTAGGGATATGTCCAAGCCAAACTCCAAAGTACGCACTGCCCAACAATGCCGTAGGTCGTAGGCTTGAAAGGAAATATGTCGCCTAAACCACACAGTTACAACATGACCGATATCGGCATTGGGACGGTCAACGTTACAGTTTGGTAACTTGACGTTTTGTAAGTCAAATTCTTGGAACCATTCCGGGTAGCACGGCCACACCCGACGGGAACCAGTTTTGGAGTTCTCACCAACGTTGACGATGTAATCGCCTTTCGCGATCGCCCCAAGGTCAAGACGGAATACCTCGTGATTGCGGAGTCCGTAGGTTGCCAACATCCCAAACACCCACTGCCAAGCCTCGTCCTTTATCTCGTAGTAGGTTTTGGCAATCAAAAGGTCGTCGGGTAAATCTCTGGGTGTGGCTTTTTTGGGGGAATATTTGCCTTTGTAGGCTCGCAGATTGATGTCAATTCCCGCGAATTTGGCGAGCGCTTGCAGTGCCATACATACGCGCTTTCTCGCTCTGGTGTCCGGTTCAGTGTTGCGAACCACTTGTAAAATCGCTTCTTTGGTTAGTAGTTGGTCTTGAGGTAGCCGCTTGAATACCCGCAAGTATTCCACAGTCCATGTAGTTTGGGTTTTGTGGTTGTGTTGGCGGGTTTCAAAATAGAAGTTTTCATAGTCCGTTATTAGGTCGGCGACGTACCGCACGGGAGGGGAATCGGGAGAATCTTGTAGATAAATCTCCCATTTAAAATCCTTACAAGCCAGTAATCCCGCGAGTTTATATGCTTCCGCTTCCGCTCGCTTGATGCCTTTTTTGTTGGCACGGATGCCAAGCGCTATTCGCTGTTGGGATGGTTTACTTTTATCCGAGTTGGGCTTGGGGGGGAGTGTCGCTCGGAGGTAGAGATTGTTTCCCATTACCTCGACCCTTACCCCCATTAGTGCATCTTTGAGACGGTTGTTTATTTCTGCTAATTGTTCAGCAATATTCATCTCTAGTTAATTGCTTAATATCTTCTCCTAACTCGCTTTCCCATTCGAGAATCATTTCAAGAGAATTAAGTAATCCTCTGTAAATTACTATTTTTTCTTCGGGTCGGTTAGACACGGTCACTGCTTCTATGTCCGCCATAATCTCAAGAGCTAAATTTCTGGCTACCGTGTAAAAGATGCAACGAGATAATTCATCTTGCTGCTCTCCCGTGATTTCAATAAGACGTATCATCTCGGATCTGGTTAGTAAAACCCTGAGCAATCCCGGTCGGGACGACGATGGGGAGATAACCCCCCGGTACGGACTAAGATCGATTTTCATATAGCTTTAACTGCAATTTTTTCTATTCCTTCTTTTTCAATCAAAAATGTCACTGGATCAAAGTTGCAATCATCGTTAGTCCAATAGCAAATAAGGGTATATTCTCCCCTAACTTCTTTATGCAGTACTAGATCCAATGATTTCTCTAATATCTCGTTCAAATACTGCTTAGTTGTGGGTTTTAAATAACGCCTACCTAAGTTATCCCTTAAAGCAAGATATAGGTTTTTATCATTGGCAGCTTCAATAAAATCTTGGATTGTTTCTATTGAAAGCTTGTGAATCACCGGATAGGACTCGCCACAAATCGAACATTGATAATGCGTTACTGTCTCCGGGAGACCAAACCTAGGTTCCAAGCACACCGGGCAGAGAATAAATTTCTTTTCCATCATTCCATCAATTCAAATTCTTCTAGCCCCGCTTTGGGAATCGCCCGACCGCTAGGAGATGCGAACGTAAACATCGTGCTGCTTGGCGGATTGGGCGTAGAAATTAACGTACAGTTATCAACCCACTTCGGCTCTAACTCGTTGATGTCCCGCGACCAAACTTTTACCCGGAAATTGCGATCGCAACACAGTCCTTTTTCTAGCTCCCAAATCGCCGCTTCTACTTTTTCTCGGAATTGCTTGTAAGTTAGCTTGTGAGATTTTTCTATGAACTCGCTTTGACGACCCTCGCGTTTATCGGGTGAAACATATTTTAAATGTATGTGACTTGTTCCGACCCGGTAATTCACATCCCACGTCCCAGTTATCCCTGCAATTTTTAGCGAGTTGGTTTGGTTTTTATCAAAGCTGGGATGCAGTTGAATTTTTTCTTTTTTATTTTGATCATTTTTTTCATCTAGTGGATCGAAACGCCCGAATCCCTTACCCACGCCCGAAAACTTTCGATCCACTGCTCGATCCATTACTCGATCCACTGGATCTACTGGATCAGTCGGTGGATCAAAAACTGTCAGTTGATTTACCCCAGAATCGCAAGTTTCCTTTTTTACTGGATCAGTACGTGGATCAGTTAGTGGATCGAAAGATTCTCTTGATATATCGTTGTTTGGAGTATTACTGTTTTTTAGTGGATCAGTTAATGGATCAGTTAGTGGATCGAAAGATTCTCTTGATATATCGTCGTTTGGAGCATTTCGATCCACTGCCTCATAAAAATTGCTGTTATTTTTTTGATTTACTTTCTTCCATAAATGGGGTCGGCTTCCATCTTTTCCGTACCCTCGTTCTTTGGTTGCTTCCCATCCGAGAATTTTTAAGCAATCTACGATTGTTCTTTGATGCCTCGTTTCTCTTCTGCTTGGTTCGAGTTGGAGACAATCATAAATTTCTCCCATGTAAGTTTCACTCTTACCTGACAAGAATGATTCGATCGTTTCTTGCCACGGATGGACTGCTTTATATTGCTCGTTCTCCTTGTCTTGCAGGTAAGCTTCCCGCGAACGCTCGGCGATATAGTGAATGTCGCCTCGCTGCCAACAGTAGTAAGCGGCCGCCCAAAGTTGGTCGCGAATTGTTTCTAGTTTGGCAACGTCGATCTCTTGATTGACGTTGATAATCCAAAATCTTCGGTTCCGACCCGATGGATCTTGCAGAATTTCTGGGTTGTTAGTTGTCCCGACGAAAACGCAACCGCGTTTATGTTTAGAGATACTCCGCTCGTAGGGCTTGCGGAATGAGTCATTTTTTTGAGCAAGAAATTTTTTGAGTGCCTCAATGTCTTTATGTTTATAGACGGTCGCGAATTCCGACCATTCCAAGCACCAATATTCATGGATGAGCATTTTCTCATCCTTGGCGTTACTGTCGTCGATCGAGTCGCTGAACCAATCATCTCCAAACAGCACATTCCAAAAAGTTGATTTTTTGATTCCTTCAGCACCGTGGAGAATCAGCGCGTTATCCATTTTGGTACCGGGTCGCATCATCCGCGCTACCGACCCGATCAGAAATCGCTTCATATATATGTTGCAAATTTCTGAATCATTCCCGAATAGTTCGGTTGATAAATTGTCAATAATGCTTGTATCTACGTCCTTGTAGCTCTCGGCTACGTCTTGTAGGTATTCTCTTATGGGATGGTATGAGCGTTGTTTGGCTAAGGTGCGGATGGCTGTAACGGAATCGTCCTTATTAACATCCATATCCAGTTCCAAGGCAATCTTAACCCGTAGCTCATCGGCTCCCAGTGGTTCATCTACCAATTCGGGAGATTGAGTAAGTTCATTCCACCGAAGAAAGCTACCCCAAGCTTGTTGGATTGTTTCGACAGCTCGAGCTAATTTTGATTTTTTGCGGTTTTTGATTGCTTCTTGCTTGGCACTCCAACTTAAATCGTTATCTTCCTTCCATTCTTCGATTGTTTGAGCTTGGGTTACAAGTCGATCAAATGCTTCTACGGAATTTTCAACAATGTAATCATCAACTCCTTTAGCGTCCCCTTCCGGCAACGAAATGACCATTACCTTGCTACCAGTTGCCGATAGGTCGCGAGCTAGGTTCTCAAGTGCTAGTTGTACCGGACGTTTTGTTACCACGTCGTTATCGAAGCAGAGGTAAAATAACCGTCCAAACCCACAGAATTGAGAAATTAATTTGTTTAATCGCCCTTTCTTCCTGCAAGTTGAAACACCGGGAATACTAATAGCTGCATATCCGCTTGACAATAAACACGCAGCTTTTTTAGCACCTTCTGTAATAATTACGGGAATCTTTAGGTCTTGTATTATTTTTACCCAGTAATTGTAATCATCAACTTTGAGAAAAAGTGGATACGCCCCATAATCACAAGCTCCAAGATATTTTTGAATACTGCCATTTTTAATATCTGGATTATCTGGTTTTGCTTGTACACCAAGTAGCTGAAGCTCTCCAGTTGTTGGGTCAACACCTCTTACTACCCAAGCTGGAACTAATTTATCGGAGTGTTTCCACTTTCTTCTATTGTTGCGATTAAGGACTTCATCAAGCTGCCTTGCGTCTAACTCAGTATAAATATTAGCCGCTATTATTGATGGCTTGACCCCTGAATTTACCCATTCTTGCCAGTGATTTGTAGCAATGTATTCTGGCTTACAAACTACATTTTCTGTTCTATCTTGTGTTATAATCATATTAATAAAAAACGTTATTTAAATTACGTTTGAGTGTCACCTGGCGCTCAATTTTTTTATGTAGTAACATCGATTTCCAAGTCATCAATTAACTCCCGAATATCTTTTTTGTACTTGTTGCTAGTTTCAAGTTGATGTTGCATTGACTGAACTAGTACCCCCACCACTAGCGTTGCTCGTATGCGATTGGTATTGAATTTTTCTTCTATGTAGTCAACAAGCTTGACTAGTTCTGTACCTGTCAAATACGATGCTTCTGCTAGTTTTTTGTTGTAGGCGTGGTTGTTCGTCATTATTAAAAGGGGATTTGGTCGTCAAAAATTTCTAGTGGTAATTTGTGGGTCCTACAAAAATCACCTTCCGCTGTTCCGGGAATGAAGCAATAAAGGTATGGCTTAGACAAGCGTATTTCCACCAAAAATAATTCGCCACTATAAGGGGAATAGTTTATAGTTGTGCGAATTATTTTGGTGAAGGATATCTCAAAGTATTTAAAGTCTTTGTGGTGAACTGCTGACCACATCCACAAATGTAGGTGTAAAAGGAATTTAGCGCCTATCCCGCTCCAAGTCCCAAAGCGCTTTTTCAAGTACCCACTTATCCGGTTTACCGGGATTGCAGTTTCTGGCATATGCAACAAGTCGATCTGCTGTTGCTTGGTCATAACGTACAAGCTCCAACAATTTGCGGTATTCCCTGGAATTCCGATAAGCTGAACGTTTGGAAGGTTTGGAGCGCTTGACCCGATATGGTTTTATCTTCCTGTGATAGCTCCACGGAATTTTTATGCGAATATTCGATAAGTCCCAAAGCAAGAATGTTGGTATCCCGTAAGCCTCTTGGAATGCGAGAAACAGCATCCAAGCCGCTAGTGCCATTCCCATCAGCGATACGACTAAAATTAAATTGTTCATTAGAGTAATTAGGTAGATTATCTCTAATGTCTGAGAGCCTCCCGGTTACTGTAATCGGGGGGTTTTCGTATTTTTTGGCTTGCTGTTGTCTCGGTAATATTGTCATTCTTTATACTTTTTTCGGTTTAATTACGGATTTTGTCGCATCACTGTATTTCTACCCTTCATAATGAGCGCTCAAATTGAGATATTAAGAAAGCGGGAGTGGTGACTCATGCCCGCTTATTGTTCACTTAGTGAAGCCACTCAATAAAGAGCGCTTTTAAAAGAGCGCTTGATTATGAGCGCTTATATGATATTATGACTAAAAGAGACATAACGCAACAGGAGAAACCTTCCGCTTTGAAGCAACTACGCGAAGACGCTGGTTTAACTCAGGAGCAAGTGGCTTACCGTCTTAAGAAAGCGGTTTCGACTATTAGACGTTGGGAGAAAGGAGATGAGCCCTCGCTAACCCGACGCGAATGGTCAGAACTTTGCTTATTAATTGGGAAGAAATTTGATGAGTTGCCGGAAGTTATGAGTACTCCGCTCGTTGAGAACGAAATAGATTAATGCTTATAGCGAACACCCACAAGTGACCGAGTAACGGCTATTTCGCAGTGTAAGCGGTAGCCCGTCCTTCTGAGGTTAGTACCTAAAAAATGGGGGAGTACTCGCAACTCCCCAAAACCCAGATGAATTTGTAATCATAGCCATCCAGTTATAACCCGTAAATCGTCGCGTCGTGGGGTAAGGCTAAAAAAAATAGGACTGTCAACAGTCCTTCAACTTCAATTAGTTAATCTATCTACTCACATTTTACCAATGAACAAACCAATCAGGTACTATACCAATCTTGATCGCGGAGAAAGTGGATTACTTGACGGAATGGTGGACAAGTACGGACAGCGCTTAGAGGAAATTTCATTAAAAGAAAAACTATTTCTTGTCTCCAATATCGCTAAAGACCTTGGAGAGCTTGCACCTGGAATAATTCGGGATGAAATATATGTTTTGGCAATACACGTATCCGGCTCGCTCAAGTCTCACGATCAAGAGGGTTTGCTGGAAGCCTTAATCGCTCAAATCAGGAGTATGTAGTGGGTCAATCCCGAATAACTTTATCTCCCGAAGTCCAAGCTTTGGCTGATGATTTGTGCAAAGTTACGGGATGCTGCAACCTTGCTAGTCTTTTTGGCTTAATGTTGACTCGCTACGGTACCCACTTGAGGCATTCGTGGCAAGTTGCCGCATTTGAACCGCCAAAACGGCTTGAACAGTTCAACATTCCAACCATTAATCATCCAGAAAAGCCAAATCATGTAGAAGATGACCCCGTAATACGCCGTATTGCCGGAATCATCGACACTTTCTGAAAAACGCAACCGCTAAGCTCACGAAAGCGGTTGCACCTACAGCAATTTATATGGAATCACAATATAGGCGACTTCGCAATTTATTGCTTGAGGTCGGAATCAAACCCACAAATCTTATGTTTGGTGGATTAATTGCAGCAGCTCTAGCGTTGAGCATTCCCTCGCTGCAAAAACACCAAGCCAGAATTGATCTGATACGTTCTGAAATCAAACAACGGGAAGACGTAGCAGAAAAGTTAGAGCGTCAACTCAGTTACGAACAACGCCAAGCATCGGTAGCGAATAAAAGATACGAGTCATGTCTTCCCGTCGTTGGTAATCAGTACCAAAATGGCACCCACTATTTTACCGGAATCAAGGAAGGGGATAAACCCAAGGATAAAATCAGTGGCGAACATCTCCCCACAGGCACCATTATTTGTGATGCCCACGGGAATACAGGTGTTATTGCTCGCGATGGTTCGATCGCTTATTTGGCATTTACGGGCGATCGCGATTTAATCCAATCGCGTTTATCGCGGTTTCGCGGCTCGCAGTACACCCAACCAGTGATTAGCAATGACTGAGAAATATAGAGACGCAGCGCCTCGCGGTCAAAATTTTTATCGTGAGGCGAAACAAAAAGCACCGTTGGCATTAAATATCCTGATTTGGGTAATCACAGGAATTATCCTCTCAATCATCTTAACCAACGTCAAACCTTATGAAATCATAGCCTCACGCTATTTGTCGGGCGTTAGTTATTCGGAGATTACCGAATTTATTTTAGGTATCTGGGTAATAGGTGCAATCTTTGGTTTTCTTCTAAGGTTCGTGAATTTTGGGCTTGGTTTCTTGCTTTGGGCGTTTATCCAAATATTGGAAATAATCCCTATGGAATTACTAAGTCACGAACGATTCCTAGATAAGAACATTCAAAAAGCAGGTAAGAGTCCTTATACAGACTCAGAACGCGATTCGTGGGAAGTCAAACTTGCTAAAAAAATACGCAATAGTCTCAGTACTGAAGTCTTGCGGTTCCTAATTGTCTTAGGAGTATGCGTTTACGTCATAGACTTTTTCGCTTGCTTGACGGTATTCCCTCCCGTTCAAGGTGGTGGTGATGTTTGGAAGTTGCTTGAGGTAATTCAATATCAGCAGTTTTCACAAATCGATTGGGGAAATATTCTGCGAGCTGTAACAACCGTTGGCGCGGTTCAATTCCTCTTAAAGTTACGCAGGATAATTGTGCAAATTATTCGCGATTTAAACGACTAAAAAGACGGGTTGGGTGTGACTCAACCCGCTTCTAGAGACTTTTAACTACACAACAATCATGACAAACTTTGATCCGGAAGGCGACTTCCGGGATATTTCAACATGGGAATTAATTGCAGAATCCAAAGCATCGAATACGGGTATGAGTGCAAAGATTATTGCTGGAGTACTATTTGGTGGTGCTGGTGTAGCTTTTGGTGTGGAAATATTGGGGGGTGTAATCGCCGCATGGTGTCTAAAATCGGCTTGGGATGCATCGAAAAATATTGGTAAAAGGTTACGATTAGTTCGCGACTGTGGATGCAATGCATTCGTACTAGACGAAGATCAATTTAGGACTTACGTTAAACAGTTTGGCGAAAAACCAGTAATTGAGGAATTAGTTTTCGCCCAAAGCGCGGGAGTTGAGTTATCCCCATTTGCTGAAAACTGGCTAAGGACTTGTAACAAGCGACTTGCACCACAGAAAGAACAAGCAGTTTTGACTCAATCTGAGGAGCGCGAGAAAACTCCCGCCGGAATTATTGACGCATCTAAACCTATTCCCCAAACTACTCAAATCGAAAAATGGGAGGAACGTGATCGAGATTTTGATATTGAGCAGATTATTCGTGATCGAATCCCCAATCTTTTTATTATTGGCTTGGGTCGTAGCGGGAAAGGAATGTTATTGTCCAACCTATTGCGTTCGTTGCAGCGTCACCGACGGGATAAAAAAGTATTTTTGATCAACGGGAAAGATGACCCCAAAGAATACGGTTACTTTAAAGATGTGGTAGCAGTCGAGTGGAAACTAGATTGTGATGCAGCGAGCGCTTCCGCTGTCGCTGAGTTTATTGAAGCCGCGCTGAATGATTACGATTCATTTGTCGCTGAGCATCTTGGAGCGCTACTAGTTGTTGATGAAGGGACAATTATTGGGGCAAAACTGAAAACCGCCAAGGTCTCGAATTTACTCAATGACCGTGTTGTGGGTATTACTTCAAGTGGAGATAGTACGGGGAAAAATATTTGGTTCTGCGCCCAATCTCCTTACGCTGGTGGCAATGGAACCGACCTTACAGCGCTGTCTCAACTAACAAAAATCGCGTTAGTACATCAAAGTAATTTAGGTGTGATAGCCGATTGGAAGCAAGCGCGAATATTCAAGAGTTTTGATATTGAAAAAATAACCGAGTTAATTAATCAGTCAGAAGTAAATAGAGCTATTTACTTCGGTGGAACTACTCAATGGTACGCAATGACTAAACTTCAGAATTATTCGGATTTTGACCGGGATAGTAACCAGTTTATTGGAGATAAAACCACGGATAACGTGAAACAATATACAGCTATTCAACCTGATAATTTGGGCGTTGAGTTGTCAGAAAAAGCTGAAAAAATTCTAACCTGGTTAGTAAAAAGAAATAGCCGTGACTGGTTTTATTACAAAACTTCGGGAGAGAACAAGCGTGATAATTCTTTTACTATGATGCTTAGTAGGCTAGGTTTATTAAATGACGAACGAGAGTTAAACGACACTTATACAGAATTATTGGAAATCGCAAAAATAGAGATATCTGAGGATGATTTAGGAATACGGCTTCTGTAACAGAGTTTGTAACTGTAACTGTAACAAGACGCTGTAACCCCTGTAACACCGTGCTGTTACAACCAATTGGAACACAATTCTCTTGTTACGTTACGACGTTACGACTTTGAGTAATTAACATTAATTGGAGATAGCCCCCATGCTAGAAAATCAAAAGTTAGAGCTATGTGACAAGTGTAATGTGTTATTGGACTTCTGCCCAGATTTTGGATTTTATAGTTGCTCAGAGTGTGGTGAAGTTTGGGCATACGATGAAGATGACCCAGATTATCTTGAATTAGCAACAGCGCTTTGTCCTTTTCACGATCAAGGTAGCTGCACTAACAGTATGCCTACCTATCCAAAATGTATTGATTGCCCAAGTAAAAACTTAAACTAAAACGCGATCACCTTTAAAGGAAATCGCGAGAAGCAAATGGTGTTGATACTCATAATAGCCGTTGATTTACTTAGTGGCTATTGTAATAATTTGTCTTAAATATGCTAAACAAGTCCAGCGACAATTGCAGCAGCCATCTTATCGGCGTTAAATAGCTGCATATCTTTCGCGCTATCGCAAAAACAGCATTCGACTAAAATCGCAGGCATTGATGTATTTTTCACTACATACAGCCTACCACCATCCTTTACACCCCGGTTGTAATGCCCAAGAGCAGCAATTTGAGTAACGACGCGCTTGGCGATTGCTTTCCCAGTAGCACTGACTGCAAAGACTTCGGTACCGTAAGCTTTTCGGTTAAAAGCGTTGAAGTGTATACTGCAAAAGACATCTGCTCTAGAAGCGTTCGCTGCTGCAACTCTTCGTCTAAGAGAATCACCGACAGAAGTTGCATGACTTGGTTTACATTCCACAACATCATGCCCGGATTTTCGCAGTCGGTAAATGACATTCTCTCCAACAGCCATAATTAAAGAATTTTCAGTTCTGATGCCAACAGCACCACCGTCACATGAGACGTTATGACCGAGGTCAATTGCAAATTTCATAGGTTATCCTTTTGTTGTTGAATTAATTTGTTAAATGAGAAAACTGATTAAAAAACTCGAAGATTATGAAAACTGGTTAAGGCAATTACTCGAATATTTATTTCAAAGGATGATCACCTTAATAGATATGTATGACGACATTTTTGGTTATCCGTGGGGAGGAGTGATGCTTTCCAGTATTGTTTGGCTCGCGGTCTTGTTCTGCTTACTCCAATGGGTGCTTACTGTCGCGGGTTGAGTTGCCCAAAGTATCCGCCCAAGCCAAAAGAAACTATCTCACCAAATTTCGGACGGAAGTTCTTATCAATTACAGCTAACCCGACTCCGCCCAAAACCAAAGACAAAACAACCAAACTTCTAACACTTAACTTCTGAAGTTCTGGGAACATATTATTAGTCCTCTTTTTTAAACTTGGCTTTGATATTAAGGGTTGATTTTATCTCTAAGATGTCTCTTTCCGTGACATCAAACCTATGGTCTATTTCTGAAAGAATTGTATTCAGGGAATGTTGTATCTGGTCGTAATTACGCTTTAAATGGCTAAAGTCTCTTTCTAATCCATACCTACGTTTTTCGGTATTTGCATACCAAAAAGCGATTGCAGCTAGAGTACTAGCTAAAGTCAGTACCAGGCTACCAACTGCAATCAAGTCTTTTATGTTGTTCATTTCAAATTATTAACAGTTGATTTTAAACAACTATTTAGCAGAAAACTCAGTAAAGCTAATATTGGTTTCTTCTGAAGCTATAGCCCAAACTTCTCCTTGATAAATACCTACATTGCTTTGAGGTAATTCACTGTTGTAGTTAGCCGGAATTTTTTCTAAAGTAACAACAGGCTGAAGAGTTTCGTTAAAAGCAGTTGCCAGTATTACCGCTTGTCCAGTAGTCCTTACAACTAACTTCTGTCTTCCAATATTTGCGCTTAAAAGCTTTACTGGCTTATCTTTTAAAAGTTTTACTTCCCCAGAGATAGGGACTAATGAACCGCTGTATAAACGTGGGTATAAAGCCATAATTATTCCTTCTAAATTTATATTGCCAAAACGAGATTGTATATAGTTGAGATAATCGTCCTGTGCGTTCTCGCTGTAGAAAAATTCTACTTCAATACGCCAAGTTACCCTTGATTCATCCAAACGCTTAAAAGCCAAGCTATGCTCGCCTAAACCAACAGGAAAATAGAACTGAAATATTTCTGAATCGTCGCGATACCCAAACCTTTTGTTATCAAAAGTCGTAATACCAAAGCTATCTTTAAAGGCTTGTGCTATTGCTCCTTTTAAATAGTATTTATTTGATTGAAGTATCTTAAAATGTTTGATTCTAAAAAGCTCAGCTTCAACTGGTTTAGTTAAAGTCCAATTGTTTGTTATATAAAAAATTCCTAGCTTTTCCCAAGGCATTTTTAACGCCCGTATTCAGAAATATCATCAACTTTCTTTTCAAGTCTTGCTAAGTCTGCAATAACTTTTTGTAAGTCAACATCAACAGCATCTGTTAAGTCTCCAGTGTATTTCCAGACCTGCAATTTAATGTCTCTATGCCACTTAGCAAAAGTAAATTCAAGTGCATAAGTTTCAGCTTGATATTTACGGAAATCCAATAACACCGGACGGGATAAACCAATCTTCCATTCTCCAACTGAAGTTAATTGCCTATTAACAAAAGCCCCGCTGTAAAAATAAGCTTGGCACCATCCAGCTAACCACCAATTGTAGTTAGCTGTCCGGTTTTCAATCAAAGCTACACATACTGGAGTATTAAGCCTAAAAGCTACAGGATTAATTGGCTGAAACTTATTACTATTGCCTGGAAATTTTCGAGCTTTGAGCGTTGATGTTTTGATCGATGCCCAATTCCTAGGACTAAGTTTAAGCCTTGTCATCTATTTTCCAGCAACTGGGTAGCTAACTCCATCTTGAGTAACAAAAGACTCCGGCTTGTTTTTTGAGGCAGTTTTTAGAAAGGCTCCTATTTTTGATATCGTCATGCCTGCGGGCATAGGCATTTGATAGTATTTAGTTACACCTTTTTTACCCTTCAATTGTGTCGGAACTTTGATATGCCCTTGTCCTATTGCACCACGAACAGGAGCGGTTCTTCCTCCCTTCCCTTTTCTGGTGACAATCGTATTTTGCACGCCTGGGAACTTAAAATAATCAGCGTGCTTTTTGAGCATATAAGAATAAATAGCTATACCTTTGCTATCCTTTCCTACAGCTACAGTTACTCTTGGTCCTAGTTTTTCTGCCATTCTTTTTAATTATTAGGGAATGTAATCAGTTGCTGTTACTACGGGTTTCCCATTTGCGTCCAAAGTAAAAGTAACAGGTAAGGTTGCTGTTACTGAAGCAACGTTGGTCTCCGCATCAAAAGATACTGTTACGTTATTTGGTCTGGTTTCTTCGGGAACAGTTAGCTCCGCTTGCTGCAATAACATTGCAATTTGCAATAAACCAGCAGCAACGTTAGTTGCTTGAATGTCAGAGCCAGCTGATAACGGTGCAGGCATACTTAAACCCTTCTTTGGTAAGACTATAAACAGTTATGTATATAAATTATTGCATTGAAGATTATCAAGTCTTGAGAGAATATACTTAGAGATTGCCTGATTTTATACGCGAATATATATATTCGCGTACTTGGTCATTGATTTGTAAAAAAATCAAAAATAGTGCCTCCACAAGGGTTGAGCGCCCCCTTCTTTTCCGTTTGGATAAAAATCGGCTCTTGTTGGTTCCATGTCTTCAGCTTTTACTTTACGTTTAGTCGCTTGAAAATTATTGGTATGATATTTTCGTTCGACATATTTTAATAAATTATTTTTTATATATCTTTCTGCCACTTCATAGGAACTAGCGTGAATAGTAATTTTTGAATTATCTTTTAAAACCAAAGTACATCCATAAAGACCTTTTTTGTATTCAGCTATAGCAGGACTTCTAGTGCCATTGTAATGAGGAATATAAACGGGATAATTCCCTCCACCTTTTTTGTTTTTTACTCTAAAAATTATTGCAAGTTGAGGAATATCATCACCGGGCTTAATTACCCAAGAATTAGGGATAGTGGCAATAGCATCACTTTTTGTTAATTTTTCTAAATTCCCATTACTTACCCAAAAGAACAAGAATTTAAGTAATATTAATTGCGCGGTATCCGTTTGCTTAATAAGTAATTCTTTGTAGATATTTTTTTTTGAAGGTTTTAGTTCTTTCTTCGCAATTTCTCGATTAACCTGTATGTTGTGGTACTTACTAATTACTCTTTGAAGACGCGAAAAATCATATTTACTCATGTTACGCTACATCAGTATCATTGACGGTAGGAAGCTTTAAGCTAGAGCGTTCTTTGTCTTCTTTTTTAGTTTCCGATTCACTAAGTTCTTTTATTCCTTTTTTAATTTCTTGAGTATTTTTAATTAGCTCCTTAGCGTTATCACTAACTTCAAGAACTTCACTACTAACTTGCTCAATAGCATCAGCGGCTTCTGTTATATTAGTTATCCTAGTAATAATAGGATTGCTAAAATTATTATCTTCATTCATCCATCCAAAAGCTTTTTCCGATAAAACTCCAAACCATCTTAAAGCATTACCAATCCGGCTAACTCTATCACCTATTACGTCAAAAGCGCCGTACACGCTATTAAACATACTGGTAATGTTGTTTAAAGCATTTTGCATTGATTGATAAATTCGGTTGTATTTGTTAAAAGTAGCTTTTGTGTTTTCCCATTGTTTAACACCAAATAATTTTTTAGCCATGTTATCAAAGAAGGTACTTACAGCTTTACCTGTATCGATATCAACCCCATCAATATCTTTAAAAAATATATTCGCTACATTATCAATAGTTGAGAATAAAGTACTTCCTAAGTTAGTACTTAACATCATCGCGTTGTGAGTCGTGTTAACCCAGACGAGGATATTCATAACGCGGTCAATTTTTAGCCATTCGGCAAATTTATTAATTCGTTCTAAATTTTTACCTACAGCAGCGGATAAGCCACCTGTAACTTGAGCGCCCATCTTTAAGTCAATCTTTTGAAGTAACGCGAGTTGTGCAGCATTAGCACCCGCGTTAAATTTATCGAGCAAATTCTTGCCCCAGTTGTTTGTATTTTGGTTAATTGTATTCGCAGCACTCCCCAGTGCATTGCTCATACATCCCCCCGGTGCAGTACTGCGACATACTCCAGCGTTTGCAGCTGCTTCTATCTGTTGCCCCGTCAAAGGCTTGGGCATTTGCTGTACCGTCTGTGATGGTACTCGTGCAATTAATGGGGGAATTGCAGTTATTTTGGCAATTATTGCGTTGTATTGATCTTGATTCATATCTTTTGCGTCCTTACCGTCCTTACCATCCCTTCCGGGTAGTCCGTCTTTACCTGGAGCGCCCGCAAGACCCGGTTTACCATCCCTTCCTGGCAATCCGTCTTTACCTGGAGCGCCCGCAAGACCCGGTTTACCATCCCTTCCTGGCAATCCGTCTTTACCTGGAGCGCCCGCAAGACCCGGTTTACCATCCCTTCCTGGCAATCCGTCTTTACCTGGAGCGCCCGCAGGACCAGGCTTAGCTTTAGTTGTAGCGGCATTTCTTGCAAGTTCGTAAGCTCTATCAAGAATTCCTCTACTTTGACGTACCTCGTACAAAGCGTCATTCCCCAATTTTCTGGCTTCTTCTGTTCTCTTTATAAGCTCGGAATTTTGAGAAGCCACGTTGTTCGTAAGTGAAGTTACGCTATTAAAAAGCCCGTTTATTTCTCCGGCAAGTTTTTGTCTGCCGGCGCGAGTTTCGTATAGTGCATCATTTGATTGTTTTTTCGCAGCTTCAGCTAGCTCTCTTGCTTTGGTCGCTGATGCTTGAGATGCCCCAGCTTCGGCAAATAATTTATCCTTTTGATCTTTGAACTGTTTGACAAAATTATCAAAATCAGCCCTTAATCTTCTGATTTTAAAAACATTCTCTATGCCTCTCTGAAAAGCGTCTCCAACATCTTTTTGTATGAACCTATCTTTTTTAAATTCGACTTCCTGTAGCGTACCTATTTGATTAATTGTCAGAAGAGACAAACCAACGGAAGCAAGACTTAAGCCAATACTAATTGCATTAGCCATGTTGCCGTTGACTTTTTTGAACTCTCCTTTTTTTAGGTTATCTGTAACGTTTTTAGCGTCATTCGCTGCTTTTTTTGCGGCTTCAATCGCTTTTTGTTTCGCTATTACTTTTTTTTCGGTTGCAAGGCTTCTAACTCGGTTCAAGTTACTCACCTTAGTTACATTAGTTAAGCCATTGCTAAAAGAGCGATAAAAGTTTTTTTGAATGTTCAACAACTCGCTAAAGTTGTTGGGCATTTGCGTATAAGAGGGAATGGGAGGAATAGCCATAGTTATTTAAAAACAGAAAATATTTTAAAAAAGCTTTTGAGAACATTATTAATTTGCTTTCCAGCATTATCAAGGGCATTAATATAGCGCTCAATTGCAGATACTTGCTGCTTCAATTGCTGTAACTGTTGTTTAGTTTGATTATCATTGCTTCGGTTTCGGTCATTTCCAGAAGCAGAAAATATCTCTTTCTCAATCTTACCTATTCTATTCTCGTGATTGTTAACACGAGGAATGATGTTTTTAATATCTTGGTCTAAGGCACTAACTTTATTACTAATACTCCCTATTTGATTTTTCAGCTGGTTAATTTGTTGCTGCAACTTTTCGCAACAATCACATTTATTGGCACAGTTTAAAGCTTGTTGTAAATTGCTAATTGTTCCAGATGCCATTTATATATAAACCTTTTTTATTTGCAATTTATTTGTTTTAATTTATTTGCAAGGTCTTGTATTTTCTGCCACTCATTTTTACTTAGACACTTGCCTGAACATCCCTCCCCACAAGCCACTTCACATTCATCTAATCCGTTGTAAATTCCCGGTGTATTGTACACTTCGGCTTTAATGCAGGCACCGTTAATACAGTCGTATTTTTGCGTAGTTTCATCAATTTCGCAGGGTGATAATTGATTTACCTTAAAATCAAGTAATACAAACCCATTCCAGCCATCCCCTAAAAAAGTCTCACCCTTGGAATGGGTTAAATAAAGGTCGTCTCCTCCATTTTTGAAAATATGTCCATAAGGAGGGCTAAAACAGCCGTTTACTTGGTAAGTTAAGTTGTAAGTTGTCTCGTCGCCGTCTTCAAAGCGCCAAGGTGCATCTACAGAGATAGTCCATCCAGACATTAATAATCATCCGGGCTTAAAATGCCAGCTGTATCAACCTTGGCAAGGCTGACTGTCATCGAATCAGTACGGTAGGTTGTATTGTCAACACCCCGACTTAAGAAACTGGATAAACCAGATTCAATCAAAACGCTTTGATCAATATTCGTATCAAAGTTAGTTTGATTTAAATAGCTTCTTGCTTTTAAAAGAAGCCCAACAAGTAGGCTTTCTGCTGTATTGTTTGCTGTCGCTGTTAAACCAGTAAGATCGGCTTTTGTAATTGTCAAAGTAAATTCATCTTGAATAGCGTTTGCGCCAAATACGTCCTGGAGTGTTGGTTCTGCCATGTTAGAAAGCACTAATTTATACAACTGACTGTTATAGCAAAAAAACGTCAAAATCGGTTTTTGACGCGTGCGTTAGTCAAGAGTTAGGCAAATTTTTAGTAAATCTTGATAGCAATCCAGTGATACGAGGAGTTACACGTCCTCGCATCTCGTGACTGAAAATCCTCGTGTCACGAGTTCAAGTCTCGTTCCTGGCATACAATACAAAACCCCTAGCAGCTAACGCTTCTGGGGGTTTTTTAATACCACAAAAACCCCGTTTCAGCCATTTACGGAGGTGTAAAGGTGGTGTAAAAAATAGCCACGTTGGACATATTTGGACATGGTTGGCTAAATTTTGGGGGTAAATTGGGGGTAAATAATCGCGTGCAATTTCACGCTATTTTAGGAGTTCCCCGTGCCAAGCGAATCTTCCAAACGCAAATCGTCTAAAGGTACTGTTCAAATTAAAATCTCAAACGAACGTCTACAGCTTGTCTTCCGTTACGCCGGACAACGTTATTATCTATCAACTGGGTTTTCAGATACGGTAGCTAACCGCAAGCTCGCAGAAATGAAAGCGAGGCAAATTGAGTTAGATATTTTATCGGAGAATTTCGATCAAACTTTAGGCAAGTACAAGCCAGAATCTTTAAAGCCTTTAGTTAAAGCATCTACACCACCTCCACAACCAACAGAAGTAGCTGCATCCTTGGTTGAGTTGTGGGAAAGTTATATTGATTTCAAACGTAGTAGTTTGTCACCCAGTACGTTAGCTAAAGACGTTAAAAGAGTTCGGATCTGCATCAATGTCCATCTACCTTTCAAAACCCTTGATAAAGCAGTAGCAATTCGAGATTGGTTAGTTGCTAATAAAACTCCAAATTCTTGCAAACGGATGTTAACCCAAATTTCAGCTTGCTGCGATTGGGCACTTAAGTCTGGGCTGATTGAAGAAAACCCCTTTGGGGATATGGCAAGCGATATTAAGATTCCCAAAGCTTCAAAGGAAGATGCTGACATTAATGCATTTACTCAAGAAGAGCGCGACAGGATTATCCAAGCATTTAAAGATAGCCGCTATTACAAGCATTATGCGCCTTTGATTGAATTTCTGTTTCTTACAGGTTGCAGACCATCAGAAGCTGCTGGTTTAGAGTGGAAGCACGTTGCTAACGACTTTAGTTTTATTCGTTTTGAACAAGCCGTGGTGGTTTCTGAATCGGGATTAACCTGTAAAAAAGGTTTGAAAACTCAGAAGAAGCGAGTCTTCCCTATCAACAATCGTCTAGCAACTTTGCTCAAATCAATTAAAGCTGCTTGTGATGATGCAAAAGTGTTTCCTTCTTTAGAAGGAAGATGGATTGATATTCATAACTTTACGGCGAGAGGTTGGAAAGCAACTCTAAGAGAGCTAGATGGTATTGAATATCGCAAGCTTTACCAAACTCGACATACCTTTATTACCTTGGCATTGAAGAATGGAATGGATGTTAAGGATGTGGCAACTTTAGTGGGTAATTCGCCAGAGATAATTTACCGGCACTACGTAGGGCAAAGTCGAGAGATTGTAGTGCCAGATTTTTGAGTTGGGGAAAATACGATAACCACTATTTAGAATGGCTACTAATATCTTATGCTGTTTTAAATTTACCCAGGTAAATTACGTCTTTTCGTGCTGCTCTGCAACTTCATCAAATGTCCTGTAATGACCCCAACCCATGAAATCATATCGCTTTTGTTGAGCTTCATTCCAGGAGGAAGCTTCAATAATACAAACCAATTTAGCATCGGCAGCTAAACTGTTTCTGGCGCTATTATTGTCAGCATTGAAAAAAGTGTCTGAGCCTTCAGTTGCAGACGACCAAAGTTCGTATTTTTTATTTTCCATTCGTCATCTTCATGAACTGCCGAGAAACAGCTATGCCCAATCCAAAGATAAATATTATTGCACTGTAACGCAATAGGGTAAATAATTATGGAAAGTAGGAGATTCTAACCAATTTTTACCGGAACTGTTAAATCCCACATTTAAAGGATACTTTGAAGCAGATTGATAATGCAGTTGGTACTTTTGAAAATCCTTGATTATTACTAAACAACACGAGAAACTATTAATTCTTAGCGCGATTGTTACGTTTGTAATTGCTTGGCAAACTTGCATGATACGTATCAATCGCCCGATGATGAGCGATTGGATCGTGACGATTATGTAACCAATCTTGGATTAATTCAAGATTATAAAGAATACAGCGACTATTAACTCTTACCCAGTGACTTCCCTCAATCCACGTTCCATCCAATCGATATTTTTTGAGCGTAGCGCAACTTAAACTTAGCTTCTCTGAAGCTAAATGTTTATTAGCAAACTGAAACATCGTGTTTTGTTCCTAAATACAATAACTATGTAGGCACCAAGCGAGTATTGAATTTCTGATTTTACAATTAATTACTTGTGAGTAAAACTTGCACTCACGCTCATTATTAAAGTCTCAAATTTTAGTTTCAACACCACAAAAACGAAAAAATATTGACTTCAAATAAGATTCACGGCTCTTTAATTATCCGAATCGAGCAACTAAATAACACACCATCATTTCCTCTGAATTATTTATATCTCCGTTGGCTTTTTTTGGCAATTTTTTCGTGATGAAATAATTTCCAGCAAAAATCAAGCTGTATCTTATTGTGACTATTTATTGTAATTTTATACGTAGCCATCATAGACATTGATATTCATCATAAATACTCAAATCAAGGGATACATTGATAGTAGATAATTAGACACTCAATAATAAAAGTGCCTAATCATATAGCTAATAACCGAATACTGAACTTGATCTAGATTTTTAAGACCATTTCTCTAAAATTTCCCAAATTCTTAATATCAATAGCTTATATCGGTTTATTCTACTGATTCTGATTGAAATATTTAAAAAATATAAAATGAATTAGCTAAGTTTATGTGTAATATTTTTTACGGTGGATATTTATAGAAAATCGTCCATCATAATTTTATTTTCTTGCTGATTTGAATAGGTATTTATCAAAAAATATAAATGGATAATTATGAAACTAGCAAGCAGATTCATACTTTTATTTCTAATTCAAGTAAGACAAAAATGAAAACAACATAGCATATAAAAACAGAAGATTCTCGTTTACGTAGTTATATCTAAAATCTACTAACAAGTATTTGTATCAAATATCGTAAAGATGAGAATACCGAATACATTTCATGTATTTATCTAATAGGCATTAGTAAATAAAGAATGATTTTTTATTCCTTTTGGATGATTTGTTTTTAGCTCAATACATTCAATATTTGGTTGGGAGTATTAAGCGCAACTGATAAAATTACTTAAAACTCTTCTGTTTTGTTTGAATAAGCGGGTGCATATTTTGTATTCAAGCACAACAACTATTCGGGTGCGAGTTTCACGCTCAGTCTGAACATAAAAACGATAAGAAATCTTGCTCAAATTAGCTCGGACGTTCTTTGTAATTCTGGGATTAACTTGAAATGTACGCAATGCCTGCTTTACTGCGGGAGCAAGGCAGTATTGCGAATTGTTTATAGCGTTAAACTATTCTAGGTAATGCACAAGTGAATAATCTTATAAAGCAAGAAATACTGGCTCAACTGGAGTCAGAAGAACAGTTTCCTGTGGATTTCGATATTTATTGGCAATGGTTGGAATTCAGTACAAAGGGTAATGCAAAACGGGCATTTGAAAAAGCTGGATTTACTATGGGGGCAAGACTTTGACCATATTATCCGAAATGATAATATGGTTAAACGCTCTCAGGGAGGAGGCGTTCAGTTAGAAAAACTGATGCTGACAATTGACTGTGCTAAGTCATTTGCAATGATGGCACGAACAGAAAAAGGTCGGGAAGTAAGAAAGTGGTATTTGCAATTAGAAAAAGAATGGCGTTCCCAAAAACAGAAAATACCGCAATTTGGCTTAGAGATGAACCAGCAATTATCCAAGGTATTAGAAATTCAATGTCAAATAGAATGTCAACAACGTATACTTTTACTTTTGGCTAAAACTGAACATTTAACTGAGTCCTTTGAAGCACACGATAAATGGTTACAAGGTATAGATGCAGAACTTGACCGTATCGAATCGCCCAAAGGTCATTATTTCACAGTTGTTGGTTACGCAAATCTTAATAAAATCAAACTTGGTAAAGCACAGGCAAATAGTCTTGGAAGAAAAGCATCTGCTTACTGTCGCAAAAATGGAATGCGAAAAGAAGAGGTTTTTGATTCAATGTTTGGAACTGTTGGTAACTATCCTCAAGAAGCATTGGAATTTATTTTTCAGTCAGAAGGGCTGCTGAATAATCAATAGTTGATAGCGATAGCGTATGCGTAAGCGCAAATCCACGTAATGTCCCCGAAGGGGAAAGCGAGTAAGGCAAGCAGATCGCTCTTTTCAGATCGGATTATCGAAAACAACAGCAAAATCCACTCCCAAGTAAGAATCAAATTCCATGTCGAGAAATCATAAAAAGGGCAGATATTCAAATAAGCAGCAGCCTTGTCCAGTTTGCGGTAACAGGTCTGGTAGTTGTAAACTAAATGACGACGGTAGCATTTATTGCTACCACTCCACACCAAATTCCATACCATCTAGTTATGTCCATATTCGAGAATTATCAGATGGTATGGGACATTCTTTCATCTCTTCTTACGTAGTTGATGAATTATTAAGGGCAACGGCATTACTTCAAAGTCAGGGAAAAAAAGCAACCTACAAGAGAATAGCTGATTTAACAGGGCGACCTTCTTCATGGGCATTCGCAGTTCAAAAAGCTTATCCTTCACAATTTCCTTTGGGGAATGGATTGAAAAATAATTATTGTACTACGCTCCCTAAAACCAAGAAGCAAAACAATCAACCTCCTCCAACGGATAAGAACGATTTTTCAGTGCCGTCAGTTCTAAGTGAGGAGGAACGAGATAAGCAATATCGTTCGGTATTAAACCAACTTCAATTAAATGAAACTCACCGCAATCACTTAACAGATGTACGTGGATTGGGAGAGTTTATTGACTTTATTGGTTTTCGTTCGTGGTCGAAACAACTTGTAAAAAATGTCAGCGCCGATTTACCTGGTGTAGTTACAATAGATGGCAATTTATATTTATGCGGACAATCTGGGCTATTTCTCCCAATTAATAACGAATTAGGACAAATCATCGCTTTTCAAATCCGCCCAGAGGATACAAGTAATGGTAAATATAAATGGGGTTCTTCTGCACAAAAAGGTGGGAATGGTCCTCGCTTGGATAATCAGGAAATGCCACTTGCATTCTGCCGTCCGGAATCGGTTCAAATATCCTCAATTGGTTTAGCAGAGGGAGTTTTGAAGGCTTGGTCGGTTGCTTGCAATCTTCAACAAGTAATTATCGGAGCGTCTGGAGCAGCATGGGATTGTAGCCCTAAGTTGCTAAAACGTTATTTAGAAAAAACTGCAAGTGAACAAAATACTTCATTATCAAACTTAGTTATCGATTTATACGTTGATGCGGGAATGCTCTTGAATCAACACATCATGCTCCGTTACCACGAAACAATCAAATTATTGCAGGAATGGGAATGTTTTATTCGTATTGCTTGGTGGGGACAATTTGGTAAAGATGACCCGGATATTGACGACCTGATTATTCAAGGGAATCGTCATACTATTACTTACATTTCAATTGACGAATGGATGAAACTCTGGTCTGATGACATCCGAAATTATTTACTATATAACTCAGCACAGTTTAATACCCAAGATTGGTCATCACCAGTGCAACATCCATATCGGTCAGAGTTAGGTTATTGGAAGAAAGTGAATACAGAATGGAAATGGATTCCTAAAGCAGGTTTTAGTTTCGTTGTTGAGCGAGAATTAATAGGAACTAATGATAACTATGGTGGATTAGTTTTACAAGTAAAACGTACTTATGACCCGCCCAACGAACAGCATCGGGTAGTGGTTCCTGCCGAAGCACTGAACAAAATCACGGATTTTATCAATTGCTTATCTCGTGCAACTGGTAAAGTCTATTTCGTTAACAAATTAAAACCAGAGGAACTTCACCAGTATTTGCACAAAGAATTATCCGCATACCGTGAGCGTGGAGGCAAGCCGTATAAATTATCTGAACGTCTTGGTCGGCAATCGGATGGAACTTGGGTGTTCCACGACTGCCAAATTTCTAAAAATGGAGACTTAGTTACTGAAGAAGAATCAGGTTGGGTTCTCAATGAAAGATTAATTGCCTCCGAAAAGATTCCGGTTCCTAAAATCAATACGCAACCAGAGCCAAACGTATTGCCACGTTTGGTTAATTCCATGCGTAACTTCTTGGGAGCATCCGGCTTTATGCCAGCTTTGTTTACGGCAGCATTCTCTGTAGCTGGCTTGTTTTACGATAAAATCCAACATGAAGAAGGATTTTTCCCCGTTTTAGGACTTTACGGAGATGCGGGGACGGGAAAAACACTCGCAGCAGTTACTGCACTTTCTCTGTTAGGTTTTGACCATAGAGCCAAGATTAATAAAGCATCTGAAAGTGCTTACCACGAACGATTTAAGCTTATGGGTGGGTTAACTCAGTTCCTTGATGACCCAGACATTGCTCAAATTTCTTGGGTTTGTCAACAAATCAAAACTCAATTCGGTGGGGGTTCTCGTTCTGTACGAGAAAATAATCAAGACCCTCACAGTGCGTTAATTGTCGCTTCCAATTATTCGATTGGTGATGATGACCCAATAATTCTGTCACGGTTAATTCGATTGGAGTTTGCAGGAACCCCAAATCCTGCCGCTTTCCCAGAATTGCGAGCAATGTCCCGTATCTGCTCCTGTACTTTACCTAGTTTAATAAAACTTGGTTACGATCAAAAAGGGATTAAAGATTTAGAATTGCAGCTAATCGCGAAGTTACCCACAGCACACGCAAGGTTAGCGTCAAGTTTGGCATTGATTGGTTATTACGCTTTGAAATTAGCTCAATTAAGTGGTGTTATTAGCGAAGAAGAGGTTTGGGCTTATTTGAGCTTATTATGCGGTGAAGCTAATGAGGATGAATCTAAGAAACCCTCGTTGGATGATTTTGTAGATAAATTATTAGTGCTGCGATCGCAAACTGAAGTGGGTGAGTGGAACTGTCGTTTAATTACCGAGGATGGCAACCCAGAAAACGGAAATTACAAATCTTTGGCTGTTTACCTACATGGGGTTTGGTCGTTGATGTCTCGCTATTTTAAAAATAACCTGCCCTACAGTCAAAAAATGATTCGGCAGCAAATAGAGAAATTAGGAGGCAAGACTTATAGTAAGCAGAAATTCCATTGCGATCGCGATTCTTCGATAACCTACCAACGGCTGAAAGTTAATGTTAGGGCTGATGTGGATGGGGAGATTATTTTACCGAAAGCGCCAGAGATGGTAACTCGTAGTTGTGTAGAAATTCCCATTGAGTTACTCCAAGAGCGATTATCTGGCTTTGAATCAGATTTTGAGCGATGGGATGTTACGAGAAGGCAATCTCGATAAAAAACAATTTACTATTTCTTCCCACTGCCAACTCAACTGCCCTCTGCTTTTCTTTGATAAATGCCAGTTACTATAAGAGCCAAACAAGTAATATGCCTTCATGCCCAAAGAGTAGTAACTACCTACAATCATTACAGGATAAGTATTTTAACCAATTATCAAGCTTTAGTTACTACAGTTGATAAATAATCATCGCAAAATATCGAGATATCAAAAACGGCATGAAAAAACAAACTTCCGTTTAAAAAACTCTTTCATTGCCTAAAATATAAATAAATCCCCCATTTTATAAAAAACTGATAATTAAAGAAACAAGAACTTTATTCTCAATTGTTTAATTGTTAATTCAGGCATTCTTGCCCTCCGCAGTTGCTTCAAGCGGGGGAACCCCGCCAACGCACTGCTCTCTTAATTTATTTATGGAGATAAATTTAAACAGTCGCGGAGTTCAAGCCCCTGGATTTATCCGTGGGGCAATAATTGCGTTGGCGTAGCCTCTCCCTATGGAAGAAATTGCGTTGCTTGCTTCTCGCGATAGCGAGTATTGATAATTGCGAATTGTGTTGACTCCTGGCTCCTCAATTCTTATAAAGGTAAGATACCGCTTTCATGCGAACAGATAAAGTTATATCCTTGTGAATCAATATGATTCACATTTTTTTGCTATCAAGGAATAATTTTACGATTTTTGTATTTATTTACTATTTAAACAGTAATTACAGTAACGGTCGTAAAATAAACTCTGAAACTCCCTAATCATCAAGATTTTATTAGTTACTATTACATATTTTTTTTAATAAATTAGAGTAACTGTAATCAAAACTACCAATGCATAAAATATCATTGTTTTCTCTGTGTACTACAGAAGTCAACTTGTAACTTATAATCTCTAATTTAGACAGAAATACGTTAAAAAATGAAATAAAATATACATTTAATTCAATTTTTAGTCATCTATACATAGAATAAAAGTCATTTATTTAACTAAAAATCAAATTATTTAATTAGAGAAAAAAACAAGTTGAATATCTGACAATTGGATGATGTAAATACAATTGAGTAAGAGTTATCAAGTAAATAGAAAACTTTGTAATTCCATGAATTTATGCTTTTTAAAGCGTCTAAATTTTCTGAGTCATGCCAAGGAAACTATTGCATAAAACATTTGATTAGTATGCCCTTGGGGTACGCTACGCGAACGCCATTTATAATACGAACTGGTTTGTTTGTTGTATTGCTAGATTCAATTATCAGTCCGAGTTTGATTAGTTTTACTACGGCAGTATTTTTGATATCTGGAGCAGTCGCAATCGCTTGGCAACAGCAATTAGAAGCGTTATTTAAAGGCATTACAAAGTTTTCTCACCGATATAAGATAACTTCGTCTGTACTAACAGTTTTAGGAACATTCTTACTGTTAGATGCTTTCTCAACTCCGGTACAAGCGCAATTTTTTCAAAACGCAGAAACTTGGATGAGTGGGCAGTTTGCAGGTGCAGATGAAGCTATTGTTTTATCATTTAACGTACTGCGAGGATTGTTCATACTTTACTTAGGAATCTCTCTGGTAAAGGTGATTCAAGCTGCCCGCAACGATGAAGATTGGCAAAATTTAGCCAGAACACCAATGATTATTTTGATTGCAGTAACGGTTGGAGATATTCTAACCAACCTAATTATTGGAGGAGGAGGAGGGGGATAATTCGTAATTCGTAATTCGTAATTAAGTTTAATACAATACCTAGTAAAACAGGTGAATAATGGAGGGTAAGAAATATCGTAAAGTAAATGTGACTTTAGGCAAACAACCATCAATCGGACCTTTTCCCGCAGACCAATTAATTCCTTGGGCAATCATTAGCGCTATTTCCTATTACCTTGCTCACCGTTTATTAAGACTAAATTGGGTTTGGACTTGTTCTATAGCAGCTTGGGGAATAGCAACATGGTGGATTCTTACAGCCAATGGCGCTTGGCGAATTTTATCTAAATTTGTTGCAACTCCTAACTGGACAAGAGTGCGTTGTTTATACAAATCAATAATGAACTCAAAACAAGTAAAAAAATCAAAAAATAGTAAGTTCCACAGGTGAATTCCAAATCAAAAATTGGTAAAAGAATTGTTGAGAATGGAGAACAAAAAGTTCGATTAACACCTCTTGAAGATGCTTTTGCGCTAGTTACGATGTTGCAAATAAATCTACAGGGAAGGTCAGTAGGGGCTTATCTTCTACGCAAGGGAATTGACAACTATATAATTCAATTTGGATTTGAATGTACGGGTATTCATTCCACATTAAGAACAGAACAAATTGATCCGGTTTTTAATGCAATTGAATCGGGATTGAAAGATTTACCATCTGGGGAACGTTTAACTATCCGTCTGAGTTCATTTACCAACGACACCACGCGACAGCAGCAACTAAAAAATTTAAGCGACACCGCACCGAATATTGAACTGCAATTTCTCTTAATGGGAGAACGATGCAGAATACAACAACTAACAGAAAAAGGAGTTCGCAAACCAAAAACACTACGCCTTTATTGCACCTACACCATCGAAACGAACAGCACGGGTACAACTGATGCAATTGAAAAAATTCTCTCAAAAGTAGAGCGTTCTTGGAAATCATTTACCGGAGAAATCAACCAACTTCAATTCATCGCTATCGAACGACTAATACACACATCATTCACCGACGGGTTTCAACTATGGGAACAACTAATATCGAACAAAATGGGGCTAGATATCCGCCCGTTAGATGCCGAACAACTTTGGTTAGAACTTTGGCAGCGATTTAACAACACACCACACCGTCCGATTCCACAACTTTTAATTCTCGACGAAAACGGACTCCGAGAGGAAATTTACTCGGATATAGCTCCTACATCTTTCCTCATGGAGTCTTCTTCCTCAATTCCCATCGCAGATAGACGTTGGGTGCATCTCAAAGATAAATATATTGCAGCCCTTACCTTCGCGGATAAACCCGGTGGTTGGATTGATAAACAACAACAACTTCGTTATTTATGGGAGGTTTTATCAAGGGAAAGAGTTTACGACACCGAGATTTATTGTCAGCTGATGCGGGCTAATGAAACACTTGTTAAAACCAATATGCAGCGCTTGACTAAACAATCAAACACCTCTGCTGCATTAGCTCAAGACAAAAACTCGGTTGACGTAAAGTCTCTGCTGAACATCAAAAAATCCATTGCCGCACAAGAAGAACTCTATGAAGGTTCCGTTCCCATCCACGTCGCAACAGTGTTTTTGGTGTACCGTCAAACTCGCGAACAATTAGATGAAGCTTGTCGTTATCTCCAATCGTGCTTCCTACGTCCGGCTTGGGTTGTAAGAGAAACCGAATACCCTTGGCGAATCTGGTTACAAACTTTACCTATCGTTTGGGAACGCTTAATGACCGCACCTTTCAATAGAAGATTAGTTTACTTAAGCGGCGAAGTGCCGGGATTAATGCCGCTAGTAAGAACCAAAGCTGGTGATGATAGTGGTTTTGAGTTAATTGCAGAAGAAGGAGGAACACCTGTTGAATTAGACTTATACAATCAGCATAAGAACCTGGGACTATTTGCTACAACTCGCGCAGGTAAAAGTGTTTTAGCTTCTGGAATCCTTACTCAAGCCTTGGCATATGGAATGCCAGTAGTTGCGATGGATTATCCAAAACCAGATGGAACAAGCACCTTTACAGATTACACCCGATTTATGGATAAGGATGGGGCATATTTTGATATTGGGAAGGAATCAAGTAATTTATTTGAGTTACCAAACTTACGCTCTCTTCCTTCTAAATTGCAGCAAGAACGGTTTGAGGACTACAAAGATTTCCTCGCTACTGCAATTATGGCAATGATTGTAGGTAATCCTCGGGGTTCAGGTAGTACAGAACAAACTGTGCATACAGATTCTGTGCGTTCAATTATTGCTTTAGCTTTGAAGGCGTTTTTTGGTGATGATTTAATTCGGGACCGTTACGCGGCTGCTTATACCAATGGCTTTGGTTCAGATGAATGGTTTGCAATGCCCACACTGCATGACTTTTTAAGTTTCTGTTCTCATGAACGGTTGCAGCTATCTGATAATAGTGGCGATCGCACTTCGGCTTTAGAAACAATAAAGCTGCGTTTGCGATTCTGGTTATCATCGCGGGTTGGACAAGCTTTAGCACAACCTTCAACCTTCCGTAGTGATGCTCGACTTTTAATTTTTGCATTACGAAACTTATCCAATGACGAAGATGCGGCTGTTTTAAGCTTAAGTGCTTATAGTGCAGCGTTACGTCGAGCATTAGCAGCTCCTGCGAGCATCTTTTTCATTGATGAAAGTCCGATTCTATTTGAATATGACTCAATTGCGGCTTTGGTAGGCAGATTGTGCGCTAATGGTGCGAAAGCGGGGATTAGAGTAATTTTATCTGCTCAAGACCCAGATACGATTGCAAAATCTCCATCTGGCTCAAAGATTTTTCAAAATTTAACTACTCGGTTAATTGGGCGAATTCAACCCACTGCCGTTGATAGTTTTACAACGATTTTGAAATATCCTCAAGAAATTATTGCTCGTAATGCTACAGAAAGCTTTTTTCCTAAAAAGGAGGATTTGTACTCGCAATGGTTGCTCGATGATAACGGAATATTTATTTTTTGTCGTTATTATCCATCCCCTATTTTATTAGCAGTGGTAGCAAATAATCCCCAAGAACAAGAGCAAAGAACGCTTTACCTATCGAAGTATCCCTCGAAGTTTGTTGCGCTAAGTGAGCTTTCTAAACAATTAGTTTAAAACAAATAAATAGAGTGAATTTTATGAAATTCAAAAGGAGAATAGTAATATTTGTCGGAGCTTTTACAATTGCAACAATTGGTATTAGCAGTAGTGCTTATGCTTTAGAAATAAGTAATCCCTTAGTCGCATTAGTTGAGCAATGGCAAGAGCAAACCCGCTCTGTTGATAAATATATTTCCTCAATTATCTCTCGGAAATTAGATAATTTATCGGAGTCTTTGCAAGCGGATTTGCAAGCAGTAGTCGAAGAAGCTACTGGTGTATTAGGTTTACCAGATGCATCTGAAGTTAGAGAAGAAGTAGAAGTTAGGGCATCTGATAGTGATAATGCTGTAAATGGTGTTGATAAAGCAACCAATGAAGTAGACCGTCAAATAACCCGTGCCGATTCCAATACTACCTTGAGTAAAGAAGGTCAGGAAAATATGAAAGCACAAGTTGAAAAAACCCAAACATCAATTGAGACAGTTTCCGCTTTTTCTGATGCTGCTCAGAATGATGTAGTAACGCAAAATGTCATGAAACGTATTGCCCAACAAAATACTCAAATTACAGGTATTTTGGGTGCAATGCGAAGTGCGGCTCGTTCTAACTAGGAGCCTTCCTAAACAGAAGGGGTATAAGTTAGGTATAACTGATTAAAAGGTTATATAACTGTTTCTCGGATGTGGGTGATAGGCGTAAGCCGAGGCGAAGCCTTGAG
>NZ_JADEWL010000039.1 GCF_015207665.1 Plectonema cf. radiosum LEGE 06105 | reverse complement strand
AAATAATCACCAATAAATAACGTCATTCTAACGTCAATTCATTCTTATTTATATCCACCACTAATCGTTTACTTTGCAACCATTGACGACCAAGTAAAACTTCCGTTAATCCGTAGCCAACATGAACGGGAATATCGTATTCTTGACCGCCAAATATTACTTTACCCAAATAAATCTCAAATTCTGCTTCCCCCCGTGCGGTAAACATTGGCTGCTGTTTTATATATGTCCAACCAAGCGCATCTAAATCTTGATTGTTAATAGCTAACCAAGCAGAAAAGCCAGTATCAAAAAGTGCATCAACTGGCAGTTCTAAACCATCAGATGATATTAGTTCAATCTCAAAAAATAAAGCATCTTCATCACCAAAAAAACCAGGAATCATATTGTTCCGCACACTCCGGTTTCATTAATGCGGAAAGTATACAACTTTGCACCTGGATATTTCTCATGTGCGATTTGAGCGCCATGTATATCATCCTTATTAACAAAATATTCACCGCTCAGAGGTTCAATCGTTATATACCAGTTGTAATGGGTTTGCATTAAAGAAGGCTTTACACGGTCAAAAATAACTTGACAACGCTTCCGAAACTCCTCGCGTTCTGCTTTCCATTGCGCTAATTGTTCTTCCGTCCACTGAATTTCTGGAAATATTCTTCCCCGACGGACGGTGCGAGTAGATTTATCTGTTGTCATAATCGTTTCTCCTTTTTTAATTATTATAAACTTCGATTAATTAATATATATTTTATTAAAGTTTATTGACACTCACTGAAGCGGAATATTCATCATTTATTCTGACTTTAATTAATTTACCCATCAGATTCAATTCCTAACTTATCAAAAAAAGATAGCTGCCCGCTCTGAAATATTTCCTCTTCCTCTTGTATGATAAAATAAATGACATCCAGGGCATAATGCCGCTAAATTAGATATTCTATTATCTGCGGGATTTCTATTCCAATGATGCACCTGTAACGTGTATGCCCTACGTTGAGAATTGCTCCAATCCGAGGGTATTTTTTGCCCTGGTTTTATGCATATCCTACCACATTTTTGACACTTCCAATCCTTAGTAGCCTTGATACTGGTGGCTAATTCTTTCCAATTGTCTGGGTATAATATTTGAGAATTACTATTAGTCATCTTCTTCTATCCAAATTATCCTTATATCAATTTATATTACGATGCCCTTGTTAATTTAAAAGTACAAATTAACCGTCCTGGATATTTTATTGCAAGTTCCCTCTGAGCGACTTTTTTGTTAGCATTAATAAAATACTCGCCACTATCGGATTCTATAGCAGCATACCCCAAACGCCCGTGATTATCACTTAATTCAGAACAAAGCTTATTATAAATTGAACGCGCACGCGCAATATATCCCGGACTTGCCTTCTTAGATGAAAATCCATTAGTGTACTGTCTCATTCCCACCCAGGGGCTTCTAAAAGAAGAATTGCTCATATTATTAATTACTCCTACAATAAGATAAATTATTACTTATTCCTTTACATTACTGGATGATATAAACCCGTATCTTGATTATATTCCCACCCAATATTAGAAGTATCTCGACGCTTGCACCACGCCACAAAATGCGGAGATGGTAAATCAATTCTTTGCTTGCGTACAGTTTCTAAACTTACACCGAATCTCAAAGCTAAACCTTCCTCTGTTAACGGCTGTATTCGCGGAGTTTGCCTAGAGGAAGAAGAATTGTTGTAGTAAGATTTTTTATTATTTTTATGTTGATTATTTAGATGATTTTGTATCTGTCTGATGGCATCAGTAAATTGCTCTATTCTAGAAACAATAGAATCAACTTTATCTTCTAAATTGTTTATGCGTTCGGCATCAACAATTTCATTACTACTACATTCATCCGTCTTATTTGACTCAACTTTATCAAGACGTTCCATTATTTCAGATAAAGTTTTAGAATTAGTATTGTACCTACTACTGCTGCTACTTTCTAACGTTGAAATTAACTCTTCTAAACCTTGAAGAATTTCACTTGTTCTTCCTTGACGATGCAACCGGGATAATTCCCGTACTGCCCCTATTATTGGAGTAGGCACGCGAATCATTTGACTGGGCTTATGTTCTGGAGAAGAATCGGGCATAGCTAACAGCGTAGACTACAAGCGATCAAATCGATATCAAATCGATATCAAATCGATAGCAATGATATCAGCATATCTTGTATTGGTTACACCCGTTGCAGCCAATTGTGTAGGGAAGGCGCATAAGTTGAAAATTTCTGCTTCAACCGTTCGGAAAGTTGCTGTCCTCTTACAGGATAAAGAAGACGGCGCTTTCTTTATGACGGCGGTGCTACAAGGGTGTCACGAAAACACAGGGATTACAGCCACTCGTTTTCATCTCCAGCGCGACAAATTTTCATTTTATGCGCGAACTTACAGGGGTAATAACTGCCGAAAACTTGGATTGTGTAAGGGAAGGACAAAGAAACGGTAGAATAAATATCGAAAATAAAACTTTTCGATAGTTGTTTTTTATGTTACTCCCAGACAAGTCGCATACTGATATAATTACTAACCCTTTTGCCATTGCAGCAGAACGCGATTTGTTGCAGGAGTTGTTGGTGGGGAAGCGCAACAAAAGTACCCGTCATGAATATGCTAAGGATTTAAGAAAATTTTTTCAAGCTGTGGCAGCAAAGGAGCCGACACCTGAGTTGGTGGCGCAGTTTTTAGAGATGGAAAGGTTTTCTGCTGTAACCTTAGTGTTGCGGTATAAGGCACAGTTGATTGATTTGGGATTGAAGGAAGCTACTGTTAATCGGCGGTTGGCGGCGATTAAGGCGTTGGTTAATTATGCTTATAATGTGGGCAAGTGCAGTTGGACTTTGGCTGATATCAAAAGTGAAAAGGTAAAGCAGTACCGGGATACGACGGGAATTAGTCCCGAAGCTTTTAAAAAAATGTTAGCAATACCAGATAGGGATACGTTGAAAGGTAAGCGGGATTATGCCTTGTTGCGGTTGTTATGGGCGAACGCGCTACGCAGGGAAGAAATATCTCGATGTAACATTGAAGACTTGGATTTGGAAGCAAAGACGCTGGCTATTTTGGGGAAGGGACGAGGTACGCAGAAGGAACTTATTGATTTACATCATAAGAGTTGTGCGGCACTTATGGATTGGTTGTGGGTGCGTAAGGAATTAGATATTAAGCAGCCGTTGTTCGTTTCTTTACGTCCGCGCTACGGGCATAGGTTGACGGGTGACGGTATCCGCAAGATTGTGGTGGGGATATCTAAAGAGGCGGGAATTTCTAAAATCATCAGCCCGCACAAAATCCGGCATTCGTCGGTAACGGCGGCGTTGGATGCGAGTCAAGGGGATGTTAGAAGCGTGCAAAAGTTGAGCCGTCACGCTTCTTTAAATACTTTGATGATTTACGATGATAACCGCACCAAGGCACAGGGGAAAATTACTGCGCTTTTGGAAGATTTGGTTTAAAACACCAAGATTTTTCGGTGCATTAGGACTGAAGTCCATAACGCACCCTACCGAACTTTGACATGAGATTTTAACCAATGTGTAAATGCTTCGCGGTTAAGTTTACCCGATGCTAAGGATAGGAAGATAGATTCTTGTTCATCTACAGAAGCATCAATTTCTACACCATTCATGACTAGAAAAACCTCCATTGCTGCATGACCAATTCGCTTATTACCATCGATAAATGGATGATTCATTACCAACGAAAATCCAATTGCAGAAGCTTTATCGACAAGTGTTGGATAAAGCTCCTCTCCGCTAAAAGTCATGTAAGGTTGAGCAAGTGCAGATTCTAAAGCACCAAAGTCTCTTATACCCAATGCTCCCCCAGACTGCTCAATAATTTGACGATGAAGTTCAATAACTTCAATAAGCACTAAATAGCGAATCATCCTAATCGCCGATAAAGTTCAGCATTTTTTTGCATTACATAATTAGCAGCTTCTGTAAAATCACTTTTAGGATGATTTAATAAATCTTCTACACTCGCAGATAATAACTCTTCGGTGGAGATTCCCAATTTTTGCGCTAATTCCTGTAATTTTTGCAGTTGATGTTCTGAGATACTAATCGTTATTGCTACCATATTACTTCCTAATCGCTTAACTATTTTCCTGTTGTTCTTAAAGACAGCAACCTTTCTCATAAATTGCAAAAAATCAACCTTCTTCCTCTCCTAATACTCCAATTGCTTGGTAGAAAATACCCAGATACGCTCGGCTAATTTACGATGATAATCATACCGGCTGTCGCAAGATAATATTACTTCAATTTTAGAAGATTGATATTGATTATGAGAAAGATAATCGTTATCATCAGTGGCTACTGCTCACGGGTGGATTTAATATACCGCAAAAAAATATTTTTCAAGAAACGGTTTAATTTTGCTTTACCTCGCTTTCTAAAAGCAACTTTTCCAAATCACCCAACAATCTCTCCAACTTCTTACGCTTTCTGGTGTCGTCCCATATTTTGGTACTCTTCAACCGCTTACCAACATCCGAGTATCGTCTAGTTAGTTGTTGCTGTTCGGTTTCTTCAATATCGGTTTGGTTAAGTTCATGTTGTTGTATTAATTCTTTGATTTGAGTTAGTGATAAATTTTGAGAGATTGCGTCATTTAACAAGTCAGAACGCTGCTGCTCATCTTTAACTCTCGCAATCGCTCTCGCCTTGGTATATTCTATTTTCCCTTGGCGCAGCACTTCAAGTACATCCGAGGGTAGGTTTAGCAGCGGTAAGCGGCTAGTGCGGAAGCTTTCGGCGTTAAATCTACCAATACCAGCTAGGATAGTTTCGATTTGTTCTAATTGACGGGAAACGTTTTCCGCTAACTCTAATTTGCGTTTTTTAGCGTTGGCAGATTCGTTAAGAATTGATTTAATTTCTGCTGGGGTTACTTCTAGTTGAATTGTTAATAGCTCCAGTATTGCTTCTACTTCTTCTACTGGATTGAGGTCTTCTCGCTGTAAGTTTTCTAAAAGTGCGACTTGCAGGGCTTGTTTGTCGTCGAATTGTTTGCTGACAATTGGTACTTCTGTAAGTCCTGCTTCTTTGGCTGCTCTTAGCCTTCTTTCTCCGGCGATGAGTTCGTATTCGTCTTGTTTTAAGGGGCGTACTAATAATGGTTCTAGGATGCCGTGTTCTTTGACGGAATGCACTAGTTGTGCCATTTTATCCTGGTCAAAGTAGCGGCGGGGTTGCTTATCATTAGTTTGAATTTTGTTGATGGGTACTGTGGTTTGGCTTGTCTCCGCATTCATGCTGATTAAGTCTTGAACGCCGCGCATTTGGGGGACTTGTGTTGTTTTTCTGGCTGGCATTAGAGTTTCTCCATTCCGAATTGAATTTTATTTAAAATTGTTATTGCTGGATGTTTGGGTGCGTACAAGGCTAATGGTTGGCGGTTCATTGCTGCATCGGCAAAGGCGGTAGCGCGTGGGATTGGGGGGTATACGGTAGCAAGTGGTTCTAGTTGGTCAATGAGCGCTTCTAAGATAATTTTATCTTGGTTGGCGTTGCTGTAAAGTGTGGGAACGAATCCTGCAATAGTTAGTTGGGGGTTAACGTGTTTTTTGACTTGCTTGATGGTATCTAGTAGCAGTTCCGTACCTTTGAAAGCTTTGAAGTGGGTTTGAATGGGAATTAGTACGTGGGTAGCAGCGGTAAGGCTGAGAATGCTGAGTATTCCTAATGATGGGGGACAGTCAATAATGATGAAGCGATATTGGTTTAAAAGGGGTTCTAAAGCTATTTTAAGTCGGGTTTCTCGTGCCATAACGGTAGCTAGTTGCAGTTCTACGGCACTCAGCGTAATGTTGGCTGGCAGTAAATCCATGCCGTGTAGGTTGTCGTGAATTGAAGGTGGCGTTTCTTCGTTGAAAATGGAATCGCCAACGGTTTGCTCTAACTCGTGGGGTTCCAAACCCATGAAAGTTGTTAAACTTCCTTGCGGGTCCATATCAACGAGGAGCGTTTTGTGTTTCTGGAGATGTAGTTGATAGCCAAGATTCATGGCGAGAGAGGTTTTCATTACTCCGCCTGCTTGGTTGAAGATGGCAATTATTATGGTCACATCCGGTACGTGAGTGTTTAAGATATTGTGATTTATAACACAAGATAGTTTAAGACAAAAGCGTCACAGTAATTAATAATTTACAATTCGTTTCTGTCACATTTTTAGAAAGGCGAAGCGCTTGAGAAAAATAAGGTACTGGAAATATAGAGGATTTTTGATATTATTATTCGGCTAGCCATTTTTTATACTTAGCGAATGGGGCTATGCCAAAAGTAGAACTAATAAAAATTTTTCTTGCTTCTCCAGGTGATGTGAAAACGGAAAGAAGTCACGTTTTAAAAGTTGTTGAGGAGATAAATCGTACTGTGGCTCCCTCAAAAGGTGTCAGAGTGGAGGTAATTTGCTCATCTAATGCGTTCCCTGGACATGGTAAAGATGGTCAAGCAATTATAAACATATAAGTAATAAAAAGGTGTATGTCAGTATCTAGAGAAGATTTTGAAATCAAAATAAACCAAGTTGGAGAAAATTTGTATTTTTCACATTTTCATTTAAAAATTCATGAAAGTATGACAGAAGCACTAAATACTCATTTTGAGGAATACCCACCTTTTTTTGATTGGTCACGTATGGCTCACTATGAAGCCGGAATTATAGGGCTTACCAGAGCATATGATAAAAACAGTTTAGGTCTTTTGAAGATAATTAATATACTCCAATCTGAATATAGATTTTGGGGCTTACCAGATATTCTTGACGCTGAACAGCTAGAACAAGATAAAAATTTTGTAACACCTGAAAATGAACTTGTTGATGGTTTAATGCAATTGAGAGATAAAGTTATTAGCCATACAGATAATAGATTGCATCCAAAAAAAGTTAATATTGACATACAGAATATATATGGAGGAGAGTTAATATACCGTGCGGGTAAGATTACTACAGAAGAAATTGAAAATCTACCCAAAGAAGAAAAAGAAAGACGTTTAAATCGGGCAAGCAATGACTTTTTTCTCGCTGTAGAGAGAAATGAAGGTAAAATTTTAGGTAAACAAGTTCCTTCCTTCCATCAATTTTATGAACTAACTCATAAAGGAGTTGAAATCTGTAATAGATATATGCAAAAATTAGGAATATCGTTAATAGAATTAAAACTAGAAGGAATCGATTAAATTATTGTAAGATAGTAGTCAGGCAAACTTAAAAACATAAAAGAGCTAACTTATTGTAGGCGAAATAAAATTTTTATTATCTAACTCAAAATTTATCCTTTTCTGTTTTTATTTCACACTCATCAAACCAGAAATTTTTATCATCGAGGAAAGTATCTACGAAGTAAGACTTTAACTGATATGGCTTTTGTCTTGAGCATAAATAACAAAGCAATTTCAATGTAAATGAAGGGTACAATATCCTTAAAACCGTGAGAATACTTTAATAATTTAGAGCTTTTAATATTTCAAATTATTGTCTGTTGAAAAATTTATAATGTGTGACTTTTGTAACCGATAAGCAGGAGAAAGAAATAGCAATTCTGTCAGTAACTTTAACAAATATTTGATTTGATAATCTTGCAATGTAATCGTCAGAATTATTGGTAACATCAATTGTTAACCTGATAGGAGTTATTTTTTCGTGTTTAGCTACCTTTTCTGCTCCTTCTTGAAGTCCAATTGTTGTTACAATGATTCCCCTCTCTGCATTTGTATCTTTGATTGTATAAGCAAAGCCACCTACTAATGATTGCGGTAAGCTTGAATTGGTTCGATGCTTACATTCAACCAAAATAATTTTACTTGTAATGTTGTCATAAGCAACAACATCAATTTCCCATTCAGTTCCACTGTTTCCTTGAATTACTTGTTTCGATTCTACTTTGCTTAAACCAATAAAATCTCGAATGTCTAGTAATAGTTGTCTCGTTACATCCTCATATTTCTGCCATATTTTTTTTGATGACATATTGCTCCTTTTGCTTTTATAACTATTTAAGTATTCATAGTTTAAAAAATCAATGTTGGATATTGATTGTAGTGAGTAGTAAGTATTGCGTCGCAGCCAATACCAATACTTACTTGTATTGAACTGCTCCGGTTATTTGAATATTGAAGCTTACTCTGGATGTAGTTATTTAACGGTTTTTGATGGCATTACGCTTACCTGTTATCGCGCACAAGAAAGAGTTGCCGTTAAAAATCCGAAGCAGGCTTAGGTGTAGCAAGTTGACTTAATATGACAATCACAAATATATGTTGTATGGTAGTAAATTAGTTATTTATACGTATAAGCATTAACTATTGCAGTAACAATATATAAATTTTATTAACTCTATAACAAGCAAGCAGCAATTTAAGGGAAGCGAAATTTACTTATATTTCATACACAGCGCAACAGTATACAATTATGGTTGTTACAAGTCCCAAACAACATTCTAATGGTGTTGAAACCACTTCCAATTCCCCAGCTTTAGAGATAAATTGCTCCCAACAATTTGTGGGATGGTTGTATCAAGAACAGATAAGTTTAGCTTTTACTACCTATCAAACCAGTCGTTTAATATTGCTGGGAATTGGTCAAGAAGGAAGATTTTCTGGGTTTGAGCGCAATTTTAACCGAGCAATGGGGCTGTATACCGTTGGTTCTGAGCGCCTAATGCTCAGTACCAAATATCAATTATGGCAGTTTGATAACGTACTTGAAGAGGGACAGAACTATCAAGGTTACGATAAACTTTACGTTCCCCGCACTGGTTACACTACGGGGGATTTGGATATCCACGATGTTGCTGTGGAAGATGGGGGGCGGATAGTTTTTGTCAGTACCTTGCTCAATTGTTTGGCAACGGTAAGCGAATCCAATAGCTGTACGCCTTTGTGGAAGCCGTCGTTTATTTCTAAGGTAGTGAATGAAGACCGCTGTCACTTGAATGGGATGGCAATGGTGGACGGCAAGCCCCGCTATGTAACGGCAGTTGCTCAAACTGACGTGAAGGATGCTTGGCGAGAAAAGCGTCGGAATGGAGGGTGTGTAATTGATGTTACTAATAATGAAATTATTTTATCTGGATTATCAATGCCTCATTCGCCTCGGTTTTATCAAGGTAAGTTGTGGCTGATGAATTCGGGAACTGGGGAGTTTGGTTATGTCGATTTGGAGAGGGGAAGTTTTGAAGTTGTAGCCTTTTGTCCTGGTTATTTGCGCGGGCTGGCATTCTGGAAACAGTGGGCGATTATTGGGTTATCTAAGCCGCGAGGAGAAGATAAAACATTTTCTGGGTTAGCGTTAGATGAAAGGTTAACGGAGAAAGGAGAAGAAGCCCGTTGTGGATTGATGGTAGTTGATATAAAAAGTAGTGAAATCGTCCATTCGGTTTCTGTTTCTGGGGTGATTAGAGAGTTGTACGATGTACAGATATTACCGCAAGTACGGCGACCAATGGCATTGGGGTTCCAAAATGATGAAATTAGCACTTTGCTGACTTTGGATTCGATGGGGGAGTTGTAATCAGTTAAAAGTTGTTTAATATTTCGACTCATGCACCCTACTATCTCCATCGTTATCACGGTATACAACCGCTCGCATTATCTTGGATCTGCTATAGAAAGCGTTCTTAATCAAACTCATCGCGATTTTGAGTTAATCATCTGGGACGATGCAAGCACTGATAATTCTTTAGACATTGCCTATCAGTATGCGTCATGCGATCGCCGTATTCGAGTAATTGCTGCCGAACAAAATACGGGCTTTCCCCCAGCTATCAAAGCCGCAGTTGCAGCTACTACGGGAGATTATATTGGTTGGGTAGATAGCGATGATATGGTTGCTCCTACAGCGATTGAGGAAACGAGTTTAATTCTCAACAAACATCCTCAAGTGGGACTTGTCTACACCGATTACGAATTAATGGATTCGGATGGCAATCTTCATGGGTTGGGACCGCGATGTCAAATTCCTTACTCTAAAGAAGGTTTGCTGGTAGATTTGATGACGTTTCATTTCCGGTTAATTCGTCGCAGCGTTTACGATGCTATTGGTGGTATTGATGATAGCTTTGCTTCTGGTGAAGATTACGATTTATGCTTGAAATTATCTGAAGTCACCGAAGTTTATCATATCGCCAAACCTCTTTATTATTATCGTCGCCACGATAGCAATGTTACCAACGACAATTTGAAAAATATTTATTGGGCGCAAAAAGCAATTAATGATGCGCTCATACGGCGGGGATTATCATCAGATTACGAACTGGATACTCATCTTACTGCTTTTTTTAGTATCAAGCCTAAACTGAAAAAGGCAGGGAGTATAGTGCAGGAGGAAGAAGGGGAAAGTCAATCCGACAATCGGTTTCAAGGAAACGTATTAAACGCTAAAGTTCAGAAGCCAGCTTTGGAGAAACAAAATTCCCTCGCTCCTTTAGTTTCAATAATTATTCCCTGCTATAACCCAGGTGAGATGTTCGAGGGGTGTTTGCGCTCGTGTTTTGAGCAAACCTATCCTAATATAGAAATTATCATCGTCGATAACAATTCAACTGACGGCTCTCTAGCAATTGCTCGTCAACTGGCAGCTAACTCTTCTCGTCGTGTCATCTTTACAAAATGTCACGCTCAAGGACAAAATCATGCTTTTAACCACGGGTTTACTTTAGCAAGTGGCGATTATATTCAATGGTTGGATGCTGATGACTCTTTAATGTCCAATAAAATTGAATTGCAAGTAGCAGCATTAGAGCAAAATCCTAACTTTGATATTGCTTATGGAGATTGGGAATATTGTTTTTATCAATCTGATGTGGAGGAAGGGGAAAATTCGCAACGCATAATTCCTCAAAAAAGATGCCAGCACCGATTCAGCTTTACCTCGCGACAATATGACGATTACTTGCTGCAAGCTTTATCTCATAACTGGCAACCTCCCCTCTCATATTTGCTTCGTCGCGCTTGTGCAGTAAAATTGCAAGAACTAAAAGCTTGGAATCCACACACTTTCTTAGCTACAGACAGAGAATACTACACCATTGCTGCAATTATTGGCTTGCGTTTCCTCTACGTTCCCAATGCTTTGGTACGTTACAATTTTTGGTCGCCCACTCAAAATAGCCGTAAAGCTTCTTATTCCTGGCGTGCTGGGTGCTATAAAAGAATGCATCTCCGCTTCCAAGAAATTGCAGCACAACAGCCACTACAAAGAATTACCAAGCAACATTGGTTTCTACTCAAACAAAATTGGGATTTGTGGAAATTAGCACCAGTAACGCTGATGCAAAAAGCACCGGATAGTTTCTTTTTAATTGACCGTCGTACAGAATATAAGATAACTATTAATCAAGCAGAAGCAAGGGTTATCAGCGCGTTGCATAGAATTAATACGGTTTGCACCTTAGAAGACCATGCTCATAGAATTGTACATCTAATGGCACAGCATATTGTGGTTTCTCATAAAATTGATAGCTATGACTTTGTTGTAGAGGAGCTATCAAAATGGGTAGGGATTGAATATTCTTCAAATCACGATCGATTGACTTGGAAGCAGCCGCAGTTGGATATTCAATATCCATATAAAGACGAGTATCCAAGCAATAATAAAGAGGAATTAAAAGCGTTAGTTAATACAATTCCTTGGTTTGCTCCAATATTTGAACGACAAAGATTAGCGGTTTTTTATACTTTAGATAAACTACGTAATGCTGGAATGCTCGTTCAACATACACCCGTACAATCTAGTTTGAATTTGTTAGCTCAGTTGTAAAGGGAATGGGGAATGGAAGAAATAATATTTTTACTAGTGTGCTGCTTTAAAACTTCTAGCTTTGTTTAATAATCAATCAGTTTTAGGTTATACAATCGCTTCTTCAACACGTTCTTTATTATCAATAATTCTTGCAGTTGATTGCGGTTTGATTTTCCGTTTAAGATGATAGCGACCAATAATTTCTACATCAATTTCATAGTCAGATGCCATTCCCCGACGCTGTAATGCTCTTGCAATTGCTTCTTGGGAGTTGTAAATTAGCTCTATACGCTGTTGAGAGGACATACAGCCAGAATGTTGACGATAGTAATATAGCGGACGTTGGAGATGATGTACTTGCGTGATTTCTGATAATCTTAAGCATAAGTCGTAGTCTTGGACAAGTTCAGCTTTTGAATCAATTCCACCTGCTTGTTTAAATACTTCCTTACGCATCAATCGGAAGTGGAAAGTCATAAAGTCAACTAGTAGTCTATCTGGGGAATAGGGGATTTGACAGCGCTTTCCTTTCCCAAGCATTTGATTTTTTTCGTTGATGACTAAATAATCGGTATAAACTAGTCCGCAACGGGGATTGTTATCTAAAAAGATGGCGGTTTCTTCTAGTGCAGTTGGTGCTAAGATATCGTCGCTATCTATCCACCCGGTATAAGTTCCAGATATAACTGAAAATCCGCCTTGTAATGAAAGAGTTTGTCCCTGGTGTTTTGCTGCAATTACTTTTATTCGTTTATCTTGTTGGGCATAATGATTAGCAATATCTACCGAGTTGTCAGTTGAACCATCATCCCAAATTATTAATTCAAAGTCAGTTAGTGTTTGTTTGAGAACGCTTTCTATGGCTGTACTGAGATAATTTGAGCGGTTATAAACTGGGATGACTATGGAAATTTTTGGTTGCATAAAGCCATTCAATTTTGGATTTTAGATTTTGGATTTTAACAACGGATACTTTTTTGAAATTTTGGATTGTTCTCTTATTAGAAAATAAGTTGCTTCTGGTTTAGATTTTAGATTTTAAATTACGTAAGTCGGTGTAAAAAAATCAAGGTATGTCATTGCGAGTGAAACGAAGCATTCACCTGAAAGGTGCGGCTCAATGTCCTATCGGACACGCTTCGCTAACGCAAGGAATTGAGGGTTGTTTTCATTCTGTTACATAGTTTGGTTTATTTGTGCCGACTTACTTACTCCTATCCCGCTCCTAATTATTATCTCTCTTCATCTCTTACCTCATCTCGGTTCTGCGTCTCTGCGGTTTTTTATCAGTAATTTTCTGCCAACAAGAGATTAAATTTATTCAATAAAAAAAGATTTCAGACTATCCTTTAATTAAAAATAAAGGACTAGTTTTGAATCTAAAATTATTGCATCAAGTTTGATTAACAATAATACTTTTAATATAGTATTACCACTATTTAAAATTTGTCCAATGACGAATCATTTTCTTAATCTGGCACTATGATTTCCTTTAAAAAATGACACCGCACTAAAAGCAACAAATGTCAACAAACTAATCACAGAAGAAGATTCAGGAATGCTTTTAGCTGACTTACCACCGTTAATATAATATTGTGATTTCTCCCAAACTGCCTCACCAACTTTACGTCCTAATACCCTACCGTTAATATCCCCATCCTGGAAGTGAATACCTCCGTAAAGTCGAGAAATTCCAGCTTCATCCGCAGCACTCGTAAAGGTATCCCAGCAAAGTTTAATTGGATTGGAAGGTGTATTGGTTTCAAAGGTGGAGGTGTTGGATAGTTGGGTATGGCAACCTCCTAGTCGATCGCTGTTGGTAAATCGTTTGAGTATTTCCGCACCAGCAGCGCTAAAGGTACTGTGTCCGGATACGTATTCGGCAAAGGGAGGAGTAACAAACGTAATATCTTGGTAGGGTAGCCAGGTTGTACCATCTATCCATTGAGTACCTTTATCTGGACCTGCCCAAGTATAGATTTCTTGTGTATTGGTTTGGGGGTTAGTACGTACTAGGGGATGGTCGTCTGGTAATAAATTATTTGCTGCTAGGTATTGGATGGCTGTGACGGGACGGACGTAATCGTAATGTTCTTTTGCATCCCATGCAGCAATTCCTGCATCGGATACTGCGTTACCTAAACTGAAGAAGAGTTTGACGTTATCATCTAGGCTTAAATTATCTCTGGTGGAGACATATTCGGCGAACAAATGCCAGTGACCTGGTGGTAGTATGGTTTGTGGTCCGTCTGCCCAGTATTCGGCAATTACTTTTTGTTCGTCTGTAAGCGAAGAACTGTATTCAATTACTTCCAGGGCTTGGTCTATATAGGATTGTGTACCGAATTCTGCGGGTGGTGGTGGTAGGTATTGACTCCCCGATTTTAAAGCAAAGGGGGTAACGTCTCCCCATTGCGGTGTGAGAAATTCTTGAATGTTGTTACCGTTATCTATACTAATTGGTTGCCAGCGATTGGGGTCGGTTATTTTATCCCAGGTGTTGACTGGTTTGTAGTTAGTGGTGTCGGTGTAATTATTTAATTGGTTGGAGCCGTCGGTATATTTGTTATTAAGTAATGTTTTAGCTGCTAAGTTACCTATTCCTGCTGGGGTGTTTGGGTTGGTGGTTGTAATGGTGGAATCTATTCCCAGTTGCTGCATGAGATGAGTAAATGCAGGTTCTTGGCTGGGGAATAAGTCTAGGAGGGTGGTGTATGCAGCGTAGTTAATTGCGGTGCTTTTGTTTTCTGGAGTGATTTCTTTGTGGTCAACTTGGAGGTTTTCTAGTTGAGTGTCAATTGCTACTGGGTCGTAGGCTGCCCAGGCATCGTACATACTGGTATTAACTAAGCCCAAAGCACGGGAGGTGGGAGTGGGACCCATGTTGGTGTTGCTGATGGCTTCTAGGGTTGCTTGGTTCCACAGCAGTACGGGGTCTTCTGTGTGCAGGGAAAAGTCCATTGCTGGGGAGGGGAGGTTGAAGAGGATGCTGATTGTGGAGGATAGGAGTAGGGGGAGTTTGGTGTTTAAGGTTTTTTGTTGAGGGGATTTTGGGGTTTTCATTGTTGGGAGTTGTCGTGAAGGAACGGCAGCAGCATTTGTAGCAGTCAATACCGTGGTGTGGTTGCTGGCTGCTCGTTGAAGTTCAGTTTCTGTTGTAATTTATAATACTGAGTTCGGCAAGGGGTTGGTTTTGCTGACTTTTCACGGTAAGTCCTGAGTCAACCAAAAAACGTTACTTTTTCCACAGAGTTATTATCAATAACTATAAACTAATGATAATTAGTCACGAAAGAAGTAGGGTTCTCGATGCGGCTAAAATGACGTTTTCAACATCCCGTGAAAATTCAGGTTGATTTTGAGGGTTTGATACAATGATTATTATTTGTAGTGGTTAACAATATTTATAAAATAAGGGTATTAGTAATAAAAAAATTCACAAAAGGATAAGCCTAAAAGTAATATTTTATTTTGTAAGCTCGTTCTGATGTTTTTTCTTTGATGAGAAGAAGGGGGTACTAGCAGGTAATTTTGAGTTACCAAAATTACCATTTACTACTTCGACCCTACAGATTATATATTCCGCAACAACACATCTCACTTAGCTTTTTATTTAAGAAGTTAAAACTATTCAATTTCTAGTAGTTCAGGTGGGTTCATTCGTGATGGATCTCCAAAATAGTAATCTAAGATTGGCGAGACAGCATCATCTATTGACTCAAATGAATCCTGAAAATCTCCTATTCCTGGACCTGGAACCCATTCCGAAATTTCAAATATCCATTTATCTTCTTTTGGATAAATATTTGCAACAGGCGCATCACAAGGTATTTCGTCATCACCAAATAAACATTCGCAGTCATCTCTTGTATTTCCAGAGACTGACGTGGGCTTAGCTACAGAATATCCATTTGAAAATGGACCGACTGAACCTACTGGAACCACTAATAAACCAGCCTTCTCTAATTTTTGAATTGCTTGTATTTCTGACATATTTCCAGCCAATTCCATTTAAGTAAGTATTGAGTTTTTCGCGTTTTTTACTCAAAAAAAAACATTTATTAGTTTTTTTACTTTTACTGGAATACCCCAAATAAACAATAAATTATCTTTTAGGGTAGGTAAGCACAATTAAACTTAACTGAGTCAAGAAAAGTAAAGTTATCAAAACCTTTACAATTGGTTCGTTTCACTTCGTTCTATTCGCAATGATTCAGGTTTAATCATACTGACCTGCTTGTCTCCAAATTGGGCGTGTAATAAATGAATGAACGTTTATAGGAGAGCCGCGCTCACGCCACGGTGAGAAGTTGTGTTAACTCTGGGGATTATAATATTCTTGGTGTTGATTGATATAATAATCAACGTCATGTGCTGTTCCAGTTATGTGTATGGATTCATCACGATTGTCAAAAATAATAGGTGCATTGCCCACTGATGCATAAATTAATTCTCCTGACTCCAAAAACTTTTTGGAATCGTAGGGAAAAACCCAGCCGAAATCCGTCTCTATTATCCCCTCATCCTCTATGATTAGCTCATCATCACTATCAAAGCGGTCGTTAATAAATTTATGCACTCGTTGTTTTGCTACTTCGTATTCCATTACTATCACCATTGTGTCTATTGATTTGTTCTCATAAATCCTGTGTAGGATGGTTTGATTCCTGGGCTTAAATTCTGTAAACCGCCAGTTTGAGGATCAAGATATTTAATTCTGCCACGGTCATTAACGGCATTAAATACATGTGCACCACTTCCACGACGCCATTTTACATATACAATTCCTCGCGCTCCATCACCAGCATTAAGTAACGTTTTATCAATCTTATCTAACTTCATAAATTTAAATACGTCACCACCATTCTGTGAAGCAAAGTGTTCTTGCAACTTAGCCAGTCCATTTGGTACTGGACCATTACTTGGTAAAGCTGTTGCTCTTAGACCCTGCAAAGCAGCATCACCAGCAACTACACAGTTCACGCAATTCTCTGTTCTGCCAATGATAGATCCATCTAATGGTTTATTTGCAAAATATACTCCAGGTGGTTTACCAGAGGGATCTAGACCAGTGAATAAGGTGGCATCATCCGCTCCCCGTAACCCACGCCAAACCCGACCACCAAGATAACCAGCCACAGGGGCAAAACCCAACGCATCGAGAGGAGTAAAACACCCCTCCAACAACTTGCTCGTACTTTGATAAACCCCAGCAATATCCCCAGCGACGGTATAAGCTTTAGCCGCACGTATAGCCCAGCCACCACCTCTTGCTGCATTACCACCAGCACCAAAGCCCACGGCAGTACTGGCTGCTGTACCAAAAACCTGACCGGCAGTAAACAATCCTCCACTGTGGTTTCGCGTTGCGGTTTCGCCGTACCGTATCTCACGTATCTTAGTTGTTAACCCAAAAGTGGTCGCATCACTAAAACCTGCCGAGAATTGGTCTAGCTTATTAACTACGTTATAAAGCGTGTTATTTTTATAAAGCGCGTCTAAGATTTCCCCTGTTGGGTCGGTGAAGTTAGCAGGGCTATTATTAACGTATCTGTAAAAATTGGGGTCGCCAGCTTCAAAACCAATCGGGTCTTCACTGATAAACCTACCTACGCCGGGGTCATAATACCTAGCCCGATAATAATACTGTCCCGTCTCCTCATCAAATTCCCTTCCGGCATACCCAAACCGGAAATCAACATTGGGATTTGTCTCACTGGTAATCTGACCAAAACTATCGTAGGTAATATGATTAACAACGGTACCGTCATTATCAACCACATCCCGCACGGTACCTTGATTATCCGTCAGCGCCCATAACACCTCACCTTGGGCATTTTCGTCTGCCAAAATCTGGTCAATTTGTGGACCGTGTAAATAACGATGAGTTAAGTTACCATCCCCATCAAAGGTGAGCGCAATATGCTCCCCATCATAAACAAACCTTTCTGCTAAAGCCGTTGCGACTCCATCCCCGTCTGGGTCTACCTCCTTGGCAATACGACGGTCAAACATATCGTATGCATACCCAGAAGTCTTGATAACGTTACCGTCAGTATCTTTGACAACAACTTCCGTCAGACGATTCCGGTAATCCCAACTGTACTCGGTTATTTCACCCGTAGCGATTTCAACTCGTTGAGTACGATTCCCTTCATCATCATAGGAGTAATTATATTTACCATCAGTTAACAAGCGATTGTCAGTACCAGTGTCATAACCATCATTGGTACGATTGCCGTTAGCATCGTAGCTGTAGCTTTCGTCATTTTGATAACTGTGGTCTGTACCAGTAAGCTGATTCGTTAAATCGTAGCTGTAAGTACTGGTTCCATCCGGGGAAGTGAAAGAAGTAATGCGATTACCAGCATCGTAGTCAAAGCCATAGGCTGCTAGAACATCAGTTCCCTTGAAATGCTTTAATTCCTTGAGACGACTTGCTACATCATAGTCATAGCTGCTATCTGCAACAAGTTGGGTTCCAGCTAAATCCGCATAGCGATTTATACCCTTTAACTGACTCGCAGCATCGTAGGTCATATCAACCCGCTTATCAGCTACCCCATTACCGCTTTGAGTAATTCTAGTTACGCGGTTGAGGTCATCGTAAGTAAATTCTTCTAAACCGCTTTGGATTCCGTCAATGGTATCGGTAACGGTTTTAAGATTGCCGACTGCATCGTAGGTGTAATCGAGAACAACGTTATTAACTCCTGGGGTGCCTGCGTTATCAAATGACGTTAACTGTCCGGCTGAGTCGTAGGTGTAGGAATAGCTGGAATCTGGGTCAAAGGTATCGGTAAGGCGACCTACTCGATCGTAAGTGTAATTAATAGTGCGTATTGCGTTACCTTGAGAATCAAGCCAGTTTTCAACTTTTTGGCGATCGACTTTATCGTAGGTATAGCTGATAGAGCGTTGATTGCGGTCTGTGGTAGCGATTAAGTTACCAACAGCATCGTAATCGTAGGTGTTCGTAAAGCCGAGTTCGTTTGATTCGGTTTTAAGCCTATCTAATTCGTCGTAAGTATAAGTAGTAGTATTTGCTTCTGGGTCGGTTACGGTTTCAAGATTGCCGACTTTATCGTAGGCAAAGCTTGTTACTTGAGACTTAGCATCTATTATCTTCTTCTGACGGTCAAGCGCATCGTATTCGTAGCGAGTAGTTTGATTTAATGCATCTGTAAGCGCAATTAAATTGCTGTTACCGTCGTATTCCCTGGTGGTTTGATGATTGAGCGGATCAATAGTAGTGGTGAGACGATTGCGTTTATCGTATTTATATCTAGTTTTCCGCTTCAGTTCGTCAGTGGTAGAAGTAACGTTACCTGCCGCATCATAAGTAGTTACAACAGTATCGCCCAAAGCGTTTTCTACAATTGTGTTGCGGTTGAGTGCGTCGTAAGAGTATTCGGTTGTACGATTTAAAGCATCTTCTACTGCGACTAAATTATTAGCATCGTCGTAAGTATAAGTTGTAGTGCGATTTAACGGGTCAGTAATGCCAATTTGGCGGTTGCGAGCATCGTAGGAGTATGTTGCTGTATCATTTTCTGCATCTGTTACAGATATGACATTACCGGCATCATCATAGGTTGTAGTGGTGGTTTGTTGTTCTGCATCGGTGATGATTGTTTGGCGATCGCGATTGTCGTAGGTGTAGTTAGTTGTATGTTGATTCGCATCAGTTAAAGCAATAACATTTCCAACTTTGTTATATTCTGTAGTCGTGACACCGTTTTTAGCATCAGTTATAGCAACTTGCCGTCCTAAATCATCGTAATCGTACTTTGTCTTGTGTTCGTTGGCATCAGTTACGGCGATTAATTGGTCGGCAGCGTCGTATTCGTAGGTAGTTGTATTTTGTAGCGGGTCAACTGTACGAACCAACCTGTCACGAACATCGTAAACCATGCGAGTTTGATTTCCGTTAGCATCAATAGTTGCAACTAGATTGTCATCAAAGTCATAGCGTAGTTTTTCCTTACTGTTATCGGCGTATATAGTTTCAAATAAGCGGTTTCTTGTGTCGTAACGATACTTGGTTTCTTGTTTTAATGGATCAACAACTGAAGTTAAGTTACCTGAAGAGTCGTATTTGTAAGTAGTTATTGGTGAAGCTAGCGGTCCCGCACCATCTGGGTCAGCCTCAGTAGTTTTAACCAACTGATTCATTTTATCGTACTCGTATTCGGTACGATTGTTGTTTGCATCTACAGTTGCAGTTTGATTTCCAGCGTCGTCGTATTCGATTGTTTCTGTTGCTTCTTCTGCCGTACCTTTAGCATAGGTAGTTTTAATTAAACGGTTCAGGTCATCGTACTCATACTCGGTACGATTATCGTTTTCATCAATAAACGCCGTGAGGTTGCCAGCAGCGTTGTACTTAAACTGCTGTACCGCTTCATCTGCTGTATCTTTGGCAAAGGTTGTCTTAATTAATCTGCCAAAATCATCGTAATCGTAGTCAGTTAACCTACTCAGCGCATCGGTCATTGTATCGATTTGACCGTCAGATGTGTAAGTGTAACTGGTAATTTCATCATCATTACCACCAACTTCGCCTACAACCCTGGTAGTAGAAAGAACGTTTCCATTATTAGGGTCGATTTTGTAGAGCGTGGTTCTACCCAGTTCGTCGGTTACGCTTGTAACTTGGTTGAAGGTGGAGTCGTAAGTGTAACGGCGTTCGGTATTTTCTCCACTTCCTCCGGTTCCTCCAGAACCAACTGTATTGTTAAATCTTACAGAGACAGTAGCATCACTTTTATTAGCAGTAGCAAAATCTAAATCCCCATCACCATCAAAATCATCCAATGTGATAGATTTGGGAAATCGTCCTACGGCAAAGTAACGAATATTTGCTTCATCAAAAGAACCCGAACCATTGTTTAACAATACTGATACTGTATCGTCGTAGGAATTAGTGGTAAATATATCAAAATTACCGTCCCCATTTATATCTTCTACAATTACTGATATTGGTCTTTCGCCAACTGTATAGTCAATGCTTTCTTCAAAAGTACCATCCCCATTGTTTAACAGTACCGATACGCTGTCATCAAATTTATTGACAGTTACTAAGTCAGGATTGTTATCTCCATTTAAATCTTCTACAACTACTGATGTTGGTCTTTCGCCAACTGTATAGTCAATGCTTTCTTCAAAAGTACCATCCCCATTATTTAACAGTACCGATACGCTGTCATCAAATTCATTGACAGTTATTAAGTCAAGATTGTTATCTCCATTCATATCTCCTGCAACTACTGATCTTGGTCTGTTACCAACCGTATAGTCAACCGTAGAGGCAAAAGTACCATCCCCATTGTTTAACAGTACCGATACGCTGTCATCAAATTCACTAGCAGTTATTAAGTCGAGATTGGTATCGCCGTTAATATCTTCTACAATTACTGATTCTGGACCATTTCCAACTGCATAATCAACCTTAGTGGCAAAAGTACCATCACCATTGTTTAACAGTACCGATACGCTATCATCATCTTCACTAGCAGTTATTAAGTCAAGATTGGTATCGCCGTTTACATCTTCCACAACTACCGATAGTGGTCTGTCACTAACCGTATAGTTAACCGCAGAAGCAAAAGTACCATTGCCATTATTTAACAGTACCGATACACTATCATCCAATCCATTAGCAGTTATTAAGTCGAGATTGATATCGCCATTTACATCTCCCAAAACCACGGATGTAGTGTAAAAATTAATCGCGGAATTTATTGGATCGGAGAAAACACCATCACCTCTACCAAGATAAACGGATAGGTTCAATATCCCAGTACCAGGGTTATTTAGAATCAATAAGTCGGGGGCTGAATCTTGATTGATATCTCCGGATGTTATGAATTCTGGATTAAGCCCAACTTCAAATTCAGTGCTTTCATCAGTCGTTTCAAAAGAAGCGTTTCCATCATTCAAAAGTATCGATACACTCGATCGATCCCGATAATCATCGTTGTTAGCAGTGATTAGGTCAGGCAGACCATCCCCATTTGCATCACCTAATGCGAAATTATAAACTTCTTCTACTGCAATGTCTGCTGTTTGAGTAAAAGTAAGGTCGCCGTTGTTTGACAGCAACGATAGGCTACCTTCAACACCATAGCCATCACCGCTGGCGACTACAATATCTAAATCGGCATCATTATCTAAATCACCTAAAACAAGGAAGTTAGAGGCATTTTCTAATTCAATTTTAGTGACATTACCGAATGTTCCATCCCCATTTCCAAGGATTATAGATACATTGTTGGAATAATAGTCATATCCAGTTGCAGCTACTAAGTCAAGAAAGCCATCTCCATTCATATCCCCTACAGCGAGAGAATCAGCTTCATTTTCTAATTCAATTTTAGTGACATTATCGAATGTTCCATCCCCATTTCCAAGGATTATAGATACATTGTTGGAATAATAGTCATATCCAGTTGCAGCTACTAAATCAAGAAAGCCATCTCCATTCATATCCCCTACAGCGAGAGAATCAGTTTCATTTTCTAATTCAAAGTTAGCGGTAGTACCGAATGTTCCATCCCCGTTCCCAAGAACAATTAATACATTATTGGAATAATAATTATCTAAACTTACTAAGTCAAGAAAACCATCTCCATTCATATCTCCTACTGCAATAGAAGAAGATGAGTTTTCTATTTCAAATTTAGTAGCAACACCAAATGTTCCATCTTCGTTTCCAAGAAGAATAGATACATTGTTGGAATAATAATTAGCAATTACAGAATCAAGAAAGCCATCGCCATTGAAATCTGCTGCTACGATTTGATCTGAGTATTGTTCTATCTTATAAATGGCATTAGGGAATAAGCTTTGGTCAGCGATGCTATCCGTTCCTTGAAAAGGGCTAGAAATCTCATCCTTAATACTGAGAATGTTGCCTTTGTCATCGTAAGTGTACTCCGTGACATCTCCTCTTGCACTTGTAGATTTTGTCACTAGATTACTGTCATTCCGCTCAACTTCGGGCAAAAATCCAGCCCCATCTATTGAGGAAATAGTCTGACCTTCTTGGTCAAGTTTTGTGCGAATTACATTACCGTTACCATCAGCATAGCTAGCTTCCGCATCACCCAGTTCATCGGCTAAAGGAGCATTGAAGGGATTAAGGGTCTGTTCCGGACGGTATAATCCTTGTGTTTGAGCTGAATTGACCTTGACTACCGTTTTATCCGGACGAACGGCACTCTTGACCCGACCGTAAGAATCATAAACGTCCTCTCCGCGATTATCGCGTTTATCAATTGCAGCGGTAATACGGTGAGATTTATCGTATTCCCAACTGCGAGAAGATTCATCGGGGTCGGTAATCTCAATTAAGTTACCTTTGGTGTCGTATTTAAGTTCGGTAACGCGATTTCCTGGGTCAGTGATGCTACTAACTCTACCGTTGGTGTAAGTAAACGCAGTTTCCAAACCTACGGGGTCAATTATTTTGGAAAGCTTACCGTCGGGATTATATTGGTACTGCGTTTCATTGCCATTGCGATCGCGTACCAATTCAAGTTTGTTTTGGGCATCAAACTGGTAAACGGTTTGGTCTTTCATGGTGCGGCGGAAAGTACCGTTTACACGTTCTAAGGTAGAAAAGTCGAATGATGGAGAAACATAAGAATCACCTGGTTCTGCGGGGGCTTCAAATAAGAATTGGCTACCATCACCATCAACTAGCAGTACGGAACCGTCGTCATTCTCAACTACTTCCTGCAATCCAGCTAAACTCCAACCGCTACCGAAAGGACTGTCAATGCTGTTGACACTAATTATCTCGCTCGTTGTAGTTGTTGAAGAACCATTAAATTCTTCTTCGTCTGTAAATACTTGTAGACCGCCCGTGACCTTGTATTCATATTTACCAGTAGGTAAAGAGCGCATATCTACCTGCAAGGCAGCATCAATATCAAAAGGTTCGTTGTTAGGATTACGACCAGGTATCGACCAGAAGTTTTCTCCTCCAGATAAACCGTATTTTCCTTCAGCGACACCTGGTACTTGATACTCAAAATCACCTTGCTTGACGCTCAGTTTGGCAACGAATAAATTTTCAAGCACATCATCTGGGTTCCCAGAAGCATTCTCATACGTAATATTATCGGCTCCAAAATGTAAGATTGGTTTGGGGTCGGCACGCAAGGAGCTATAACTCAAAGCTAAACCGCGAGTTTTGCCCAAAGACTCGTAAGTAACCAGATTGTGAGTTTCTTGTACCGCACCCGAATGCAATTCTACATCTGAGTTAATTGGTTGAGTGGCTTCGCCCTCAGAGCATTTATCGTGCTTAACGTGTTTGGTTGCATTATGTAAACCTAGTTCTTTAACTTCTTCAAAATATGTATTTACTTCTGTAAGATACTCTCCGTTGTGGTTGTATGGATTTTCCTCTAGGTCGGATAAGCCTACTGCAACAGGTGCAAAGAAGTGCCAACTACTATTACGAATCCCCCCCTCAATCGTCTCAATTACGCTACCATCATCGCTAACTCTTCCGACTCCCACTTTGTCAAACAACCCAGTATTGGGATTAATTGACCACAAGTCCATCTCCAACCCCGGTACATATCCAGCACGATTGGGCAGTGACAAAGGTGCAGGAGTTGTAAGCACCATTTCCCCTGGCTGAATAGTCACTACCATATCCGGACGCAGATTTTCCGGTAAGGAGGCAGGTGTTAAGTTTGCGGGGACTTCTGTAATGCTCAACCCGCCCGTAAAAGCATTCCCCTGTTGGTCTTTTAAGCTACCTGCTGCTACAAATACGGATGCACCGGGAATAGTACTGGTGGTCACGGTTGTATCTGCATTTGGATCAACTGCGATCGCATTTGCCGTATCTAGCACTGGCAGGTAGATGGGACGGCTAATAACGTTATTTACCCCTGCGTAGGCATCATGCTCTAATAGCAATGGCAGTTTCTCGGCAATAAACGGATAAGCATCGTTGCCAGCAAGTAGTTCTGCCCTTACTTTGAGGGTATCGCTGGGTAATTCTCCGTTAAATTCAAGTTGGAAGTAACCCGACGCATCGGTAGTCGTTTGCGTTCCACCTAATTCAATTACTACTCCGGCTAATGCTGCTTGGTCGGTGTTTTGAATAACACCAGAAATCCTCGTAGTAGTAATGGGGTCTGGTTCTACGGTAATGGTTACGTCTTGGGTAACGTCTACCCCACCAGCAGTAGCAATTACGGTGAAGTTATAGGTGCCAATATCGTCAGGACTGGGGGTAAAAACCAGCGTTCCATCCCCGGTTAGTTCTCCTTTGGGTAAGGGGGTGTCGGAACGCAGCGAGAAGCTAATGGGGTCGCCGTTGGGGTCGGTAGCAATTAACGGTATTTCTAACCGCCCACCCGGCATTACGCTCTGCGATGCTACAGGAGCCAGTTGAGGCGGTTGTTCTGGCGCTCCCGTTAAGAATACTGGTTGCAGATCGAAGCGGGTTAAGGATGGGTTATCAAAGACAATTTGTACCGCGTCGGATATGGCTTTAGGATTCAAGCCACCCGGTTGAATAGCATTACTGAAATTGATGTAGGGAGAACCTCCAGGATGGGTTCCGGAAGCGTTATTTAGGGAAACACCCGAAGGGAGATTTGTCAATACAACTGCTAATTCCCGTCCGAGAGTTGTAGTTCCGTTATTGCGGACTTGTAAATCTGCGGTGTAAGTCCCCGTATCGCTATCAAGTCGGACGTTAGATAGCAGTAATTCTACGTCAGATGAGGTATTGAAAGTATCTAAATTTATTTGATCGCCGATTTCCGCTCGGTCAATATCTGTGGGGAATACGGGACCATTTATTGCTTCTGTGTCAACGGTATTGGTAATATCTTTGATTTGGACGACGCTACCAGTATCGTTGTCGTTATTAATTAGTTGGAATACTAAGGAACCGCTGGTTTGACTTTTTAAGCTGGTGAGGTCAACTCTGACCCGATTCCCGTCGTAATTTACCAGTCCGGGGGTGAATTCTGCATTGGTTCCAGAAAGGGAAAATAAAGCGGTTCCCGGTTCTCCTTTGTCGAGTAAGGTGATTTCTGGGTTGATTGAATCTACCAGATAAAGTGACAATCTGTCTGACGATGCGGTATTGATGTCAGTGGTATCAAATTGAGCATCGATTTCAAATTCTAATTGACGCTTACCTTTATTTTGACCAAGTTCAATTTCTATTGCGGTTTGGGTGACAAAGCTGTTTTGTTCGCCCAAAATTACGCTATCGTTTGTCTTAATTCCCCAGCCTTGTGTCCCCGTGCTGCCAATGATAAAATCGTCGCTGACTGTAAAGTTAGCGGACTTTTGGGTAGAGTTACCAGCAATATCAAATACCGATAATGCCAAGTTGTGAGAACCATCTATCAAACCTGTGGGAACAATGGCTTGGTCAAATCTTCCTCGATCGTTAATGGTTAAAGGAGAAGATGCTTGTCCATCCAAGCTATAGCTAGTATCAAACAAACCGCTACCAGTATCGCTAACGTTACCAATTAGTCGCGTCCTATTGCTATGTTCGCCGCTATCTAAGGGCGTATTTAATGCGAGAATAGGATTGCTGGTATCGAGGGTAAAGTTAACTGTGGAAGTATTTAACTGATTACCTTGTAAGTCTTCTAAAAGTAAATTGAGGCTGTATGCTCCATCTTCTAAAGATGCACGGTTGATCGAAGCGAGTTGACTCAAATTGAAATTAAAGTTACCTTCGCTACTGATATCTTCGGTGACATCTACGTAATCTAATACAGGAATATCGCCAAAACCCACACGCAGACGGACGCTATCGCTGAAATTATTAATATTTCCAGCTATTGTTGCATCACTGGTAATACCATCAGTATTGGTAGTATTATTAGGAGCAGTATCGTTGACTAAAGCTGCTGTAATTTCATAGGCACTTGTAACCGTACCGACGGTGACATTGTAGGTCATCGTGTTGACGTTACCTGCGGTATCGGTAATAGTAACAGTCAGCGTATAAGCACCGTTGTTAAGTCCGGTTAAATCAAATTGAGCATCAAAAGCACCCGCAGCATCAAAGGGAACGATAATTTCTGCACCATCGTTAAAACGGTAGCTGATAGTAGAGATATCGCTACCAGTACCATCTAAGTTACCAGTTAATTTTGACCCCTGGGTCAGCGCTTCTGTATCAATGCTCGTGGTAAGGTTGATTGTTGGTTGTGTAGTGTCAACCGTTATTTGCAGTGATGTTGGAGAGTTGTTAGTATTTCCTGCGATATCGGTTGCGATCGCGATAAAGTTATAAGTACCGTCTGCAAGATTATTTGTGGCAATCTGCCAACTTCCATCGTCCGTAGCTGTTGTTTCTCCGACTAATTCTCCATTTTGCAACAACCTTACTGTAGATAGTGGTTCTGCATTACCAGTGATGGTGGGAGAATTATTGTTGGTAATATTATCGCTGTTGTTAATTCCAGAATCGCTATCTGGAGACAATTTTAAGTTAATGGGAGATAGGGGTGCTGTGGTATCGATTGTCAGCAACAGGGGTACATCTGATTGATTTTGATTTCCAGCAATATCGGTGGCAATAGCCGTAATATTATAATTACCGTCTGCTAAATTATTGGTGGTTATTTGCCAATTTCCGTTGCTATCAGCTTCCGCTTCTCCAATCTTGACTCCATTGTTTAATAATTCTACCTTTGAAAGAGCTTCTGCATTACCCGTAATTCCAGGAGTTGAATTATTAGTAATATTATCGCTGTCGTCAACTCCGCTATCATCGGTTGCTGTTAAATCTAAATTAGCTGGTGCTGTTGTTACCGTATCTAACGTAAACGTTAAATCGAATAAATTGGAAACATTACCCGAAGCATCTTTGGAGAGTAGATGCAAAGTATGATTTCCATCCGGTAAGGTGTTACCGTAAATAGATTCTAAAGTTGTTCTATCAAAGCTAAAATTACCATTTGCCGAGCGTTGAGGCAATACATTGACATAAGCGGCAATGTCTGTATCGTCAAACCCTGCGGTGAATTCAACTATCTCCCCATTATCAGTTACCGTACCATTAATTGTGGGGTCGGATGTAATTCTATCTGTATTGGTAGTATTATTTGGTGCGGTATCGTTAACCAATGCAGCTGTAATTACTGGTTGTTCCGTATCTACTTCTTCAGTTGTATCGTTGGTGTAGATAACATTGGCACCATTATTAAAAGTAATATTTCCCTTTGCAGCAATAGTACCGTACAAAGTGGAATTATTATTGAAGGTAAAATCGCCTACACTCTCAAATAACCCACGGCTATTCAATGCAGCGTTAAAGGTGATTCTACCAGCTGAAACTACTCTCAAATTATCATCAGAGTTAGTACTTGTCGTCGCACCATTGAAGTTAATGCTACCGCTATTGCTTCCAGATGCTAGCATTGTAGAACTAGCAAATCTAGCAGTACTGTTCATATTAATTGAACGAGAAGCAAATACAGATAAATTTGTTGCCTGTACCCCAGATAAATTAATATTACCGTTGTTGGTAATTAATACAATATTATTAAAGTTATGGTTGTTGCCGTTAAAGTTAATATCTCCGTTGTCTACGGTGATAACATAATTGCTGATATTAATATTACCGGGAATATTTAATCCCCCACCCGTAACTCTGACAACTCGTGGATTTGACTCAGTACCCGGTGCTGGGAATTTGTTATTCCAATCTTGAGAATTATTTAGAGGATTTTGACTCGAATTAAAGGTAACTGTTGATGTACCTGGAGCAATAACGCTATCTAATGTTTGCTGTTTTAAATCTGCATAAGCTGGAATATCAATTACTTGTTCATCTACTACTTGTGGAGGGATTAAATTAGCATATTGATTGTTATTCGCATTGATGGTAGTGTAATTCGGAGCAACGGTAACGGCATTATTTACTAAAAGTAATTTACCAGAATTATTAGTAAGGGGATTACCGTTTTCATCTCTTTGTACTGGTAGGGTAATGTTGCCATTAATCGTAAAACCTTTGGCAGCATAAATTAAAGAATCGTCGTTTAAATCGAGAGGATTTCCGTCTAAATCTCCACCGTTATTAATGCTAACTTGTTTCTCGGTTCTTATTGCATATTTAGGAGTAGGTGCAGACGCTGACATTGGGATGGGAGATGCAGCAATGTCGTTTTCTATTATTAATAAATTTGAATCTGAGTTTAAATTTGAGTCAAGTTCAAATGTACCGACTAAAGGATTATTTTTGTTATTACCAGTAATGAAATCAATCGAGGTTTTATCTAAATCTTTATCTAAATCGGTATTTATTTTCTTAAAATCAGTTACTTGTTGTCCGAATAATTGGTTTGGAGTAGATATTTGATTATATAAAAATGGTGACGATACTGAATTAACGGTATCGTCACCAATGTTATCGGTGTTATATGCAATATTAAAATTTTCTGATTTAAGTCTTTCTATTTCCGCAGCTAAGGGTTCAGTTCCTGTATTTTTATCAACCTTATTAGCTGCATTTAAACCATAAATATCTTCTTCAGAATTATCTAATATGGAAGCAGAGAAAAATTCTTCATTATTAGAAGTATCTTTACCAAATATATCAATGCTTGTCATAACACCCTGATTTTTTTAATTATAAGTTAAAGTACGATGCCGTCAACGTCTACTATAATCGTGAAGAATGATTTTTATAATTTGTTCGCTCATATAGTATTGAAGAATTAATTTTTTAGTTCAACAAGACAGGTAAAAACATATTTTTTTACCGAAGCTCTAAACTTGCTATCGCGCATTTATTATTAGATATTCCTTCTTTCTCCTTACTTCTTCTTTGTAAAGTTAATGGATCGATACAAAAGGTGTTTCCGTATTAATCACAAACATAAATATAAATAGATACCGTAAGATACGGAGGTAATTGCACAAAGGTTGATAATTATACTGATTGATTTAACGAACCTTTTTACTTCAGTTCCGACATATAACCAAGTACTTTCCAATTCTTAGCAGTCACAAGTATTTTTATAACACTAATAAACATTAATCCTATAGCAGTGAATATACTGAACATTTTTATAGATTCATATGATTTTTATCAGTGTATTTTCGGAGAAAGTATAATTTTTATTAAGAACTTATAAAGATATCTCTCTTGGCTAAGAAGTTTGATGTATTGGGAAATAACCGCTTTTACTTGAAAAAATGACTGTTTTTGAAGTATGAATATTTTTGAAGAGTATTTGTAATTATCTTTACGAAGGTAACAACTTGGTAAAAAGAAATAACTTTTTGTTAAGTATATCTGCCATAATTCTCAGTTTTGGTGTATGCATTTGGTATAGTTTACTGCATTCTCCCGTTTAATCTGAATCTGTTTTGTCAGAAAAAAGTGCAATATTGAGTGTTTTCTGAAACAACACTCCGGAACTATTGCAGTGGAATTGCAATGAATGCATCGGCGTTTTTCGTGATTATTGATTGTAGCCTCACGCCGATTATGTAGACAGCGGTTATCGTTATTACTTGCTTTCTAGAAAATATCTAAGTACTATCGCACGGAAACGTGCGATGTGGCGTGTTAAGAGATACAATAGGTATGGTGTTTACGCTACAATCATTTATAAAAACATTCCACACGTTATAGCTAAAAGCACCTGGGAAAAACGTGCGTAGTGATGCCCCGCATTAGAGGAATAACGTTAATAAACGAGTAATATAGCGGATTGCGGGAGCATCATCGCCCGTTTTAGCGCAGCGTTCGCAGGTGCGGCTCGATCGGAGTATCAGTCTAATTCAATACCTCGCTTAACCGATTTTTGTTTTTGTTGCAGTCTTTCCCTTTCTTGTTGAAGCTGTTCGCGAAGAAGTCGTAAGTCATCATTCCAAGTTTCACCCGCTTGAGGCTTGACTCTACGAGTTTCTTGCAGTTGTTCTGATACTTGTTTGACTAGCTTCTCTCCAGAAGATGTAGCGCTATAAGCTAAGATGATTTCGCCACCATTTGACTGAATGCGTTGCAGTAAATGTATCTGACTTTCTGAAATAGAACCATTTGCTGTTAAAAATACCGTTGGTTTTTTGGGCTTTGGATTGAGCGATGCAAGGGAAAATACTTCAATCGGCGAATCTGCTAGAGCAACTTGATGTAGTTTACCTTCGTCAAATCCTATACCAAACCAACCTTCTGTACGACTGGAACCTAATGCTACTCCATTGAATTTCTCACCTACAATACTAGCTCCCGTTACTACGGTTCCTTGCTTTAAATGTTCTCTACTGGGGGCAATTAAGTAGTGCTTGATTACAGCATTGCCTTGATTATCAGCATAGATACGATTGTGGGAATGCTCTGTTTCTAAAACTTTGTCGCTAATTCCATAGGTGTTGGTGAGATAGCTTTTTGCTTGCTGCCATTTCTGTTCCGAAGAGGAAGGTGGTTGGAATTTAGGTGTGGGGTATTGGAGAATTTCTGGTTTTATCTTCTTCATAAAGTTGGCGATCGCCACATCGGAACCAAAGTTATCGGCGAGCCAACCAATGCTTTCACGTTGTTCTACATCCAAAACTGTTTGTACTAAATCGATGGGATTTTCTCCAGTTTCTTCAGAATTAGAAGAAGCAGACTTGGTAGCAAACTTGTTGTCGTTAATCATCAGTAACCTGTCTGTACTAAGCCAAAGTAAAGGTTTATTTTTATCGCGCTCGAATCCCAGTTGATAGGCTACATCTTCCAAAGAAATATCATAGGGCGATTTGGATAACTCTTCTAATTTCTTTTTTTGAATCTGAATTTGCAGCTGCAACTGTTGGTTTTGTCTTCTTAATTCATCAGCTTCTTTTTGTTTTGCAAGTGCAGTTGCTTCGATCTCCCGACGCTGACGTTCCGCTCTATCCCTGTCCCTAGCTTTATCGCGCAGTACTTCAATATTATCTGTTTGAGGAGAATTAATATTAGTGTAATATCGTCCGATATCAATATGTGTCGCCTTACTTCCCCGTATCCCGCGTTCCAAACCAAGGGGTTTCATCGCTTGAGCGTAATCATCTTGCCATTCCCGTAATAATTTAGGAGAACCGAAAAACGCACTGGCATTGAGTTTACCGCGTTTATCAATTGGCACCATATGTGCGTGGATGTGGGGTGTAACCTCATCTAAGTGAGCGGCGGCTGAGATTATACGATTGTGCGGAACGGAAATTCCTTCGGGTGTGACGTTAAATCGTTCCTGCAACCATTGCTTGTTGAAATCGAGCCAACGGTTTAATTGTAATTGTTCGTATTCACCGGGTTCGGTTTGAGTACTGGGACGAAAAAACTCCGGGGATGCAGATAAAACTAGTTCTACACAAAGCACGGCATTCTTGCGAATAGTTTGATTACCAATATGATTAAAGGTGTCTTGGACTAAATCTTGTTCGGGATTGCCCATTAACCAAACATTCTCTTTATAAGGATTAGCATTAGGCGTTTCTCTATCGCGTTGAACGTGACTAGCAGAACCCGCAATTTGTCCGCCAGTTTTTAGTTTTTTCGTTAAAAAAATTGCGTATGCCATAATTATTTAATTATTAATTTTTATAGATGTTTCATTGGCGCTTCTGTTTGATGCTAGGTAATTCGTAATATAGAAGCGCAGTGCTTTTCGAGCCTATGCTTGTGTATTTTATGTATGTGAAGTAATTAAATAGAAAACGAGTAAAGACTTATTTAATTGTCGAAACACCACCCTTTTTTATCCTCTTCAAATAAATTCTCAGTTTGGGTTTATTAAACCTTCAGTCAGTACCAAGCGTCCTTCAATATCTCTCAATCCTTCTATTTACAATAAAAATAGATAACTAATGAAGGAATTAGAAGGAATTAAATAAATTCCGTAATAAGTACACTCTTGGGGTTGAAGAAGGAGCTAGCGCAGCGCTCGTGTGCGGGAAAAACGGCAGATGTTGAATGATACTTACGACGCGGAATTAACACAGAAGTTGGAAGAAGAAATTAATTCACAAGAAAGACAACAGAACTTCGTAAAGGCAATTATTAGTGGTAGATGAAACGCACCGCTAGCGGCTATCCGAGAAAAAAAATAAATTTATTATTCTGCCTGTTTACATATTTTTCAGGTAAGTATTAATCCCCATTAACTTGTCTTAATCCTTCTTATACATATCTGGAGAATCCCCAAGAATAATTGAGCATAAAATTGAAATGAAATTAAGTTTCTATGTTTCGATGAATTAGGCAGGAGGGCTAATAAATTAATTACAAATAACATTCACGTAAACCACACCACGAGCGGTAGTCCCAATTTGGTAGAACATCCACCGAACTATCTTCATGCTGCGTGACGAGGATGCGCTATATCAAGTAATTCTCCATGCTGACTAATATGCTCAACAAGCATTTTAGAATAGCCCCCTGCTTGTTCTAAACGCTCCAAATTGCCGACCAAAATAAACAATTCCTTAGCGCGACTTACAGCCACATTCAGTAGATTTGGACGGCGGTTGATAAACCACAAACTATCTGACGAACGACACTGACGAGTTGATAGAATAATCGCTGATTTTTCGCCTCCTTGGAAAGTATGAACCGTGCCAATACTGCCAGGAGAAAAATCTTGCCAAACTGATTGCAAATGGGATTTGAGCGCATTCGCTTGACGACGGTAGGGAGAAATGATTCCTATCGTTTTATCGTTGTCTGGTGAATTAATGCAGTAGCCCGCTTCAAGTAGTTGAGCCACAATTCTTTCCACCGCCAAGACTTCAGCCGGGTTAGTGTGGGATTCGTATTCACCTGGAACGTGGTATGCAATTAGGTTGGAGCCAAGCAACGATGGTTTATCTGGGGTTTTGACAACCATGCCGTAATTACAAACGCGATCGCAATATGAGATAATCGGCTCTACGCAGCGATAGTGTTCTTTGAGGATAATCCCTTGTCCCATGTCTCCCGGTTGTCCGTTTGCACCAGCAGCCCGGTGATAGGCAGTAGCTGTACTGGTAGCTGTAGGGCTATAGAGGTCGTAATATTCTGCTGTTAGTCCCCGTGCATTAAAAGCTTGGTTACAGTACTGTTCTAGGGTCTGCTGGGTCAAATTCATCACTGGTTCGAGTTGCATGGGGTCGCCCACAAACAATGCTTGTAGAGAGCGCACCAATACCGGGAATGCTTGGTGGAGTGGTATCATCCCAGCTTCGTCTACAATTACCCGGTCAATACAACCGCTGTCGGGGTAGGGGAAGAGGTTGCGGATTGAATGTAGAGTTGATGTAAATACAGGAAATATGAGGCTGAGGTTGCGGTAGATATTGCGCCAATCACGTGCTATGGTACGGAATGCATCCCATTCGCCGTTAAGAAAGGCGATATAAGTTTTGATGGAGTTGATTACTTCTGAATTGCGTTTGAGGGCGATTAATTGCAGATATTGCCACGATAATTCAAACAACTGCACTTGTAAGTGATGATGTTCGGTGTTACTGGGGGTGCAGTTTTCTTGGGTGGGAATTGATGCAAGTTTCTCAGATAGCTGTAATTTGCGAGTTTTCATCTCTTCAAGACGACGAAGAGCATTTGACATATTTCCTAAATGTTCGCGCCATTGGTTTGCAGCTTCCAATTGCGCCGCGAGAGTAGATTTAGCAGCAATTAACGATTCTCGCGTCAACGGCATTTGAAATGGAAAAGGTGTCGCTAGAGTTGCAGATATGGGAATTTCAATTTGTTGGTACAGCCGTTTGAGAATATGTCGATCAGTAGTTTTAGTTAATTGTCGCCAGAATTTGACTAACCAGCGTTGAAATCTTGTCCACCAATTATTATTTCTGCCTTTATTTAATCGGTTTTTAGTACAATACAGCGCACGAATTGCATTATTTAAATGCGGTTCTATTTCCAAGTAGGCATCAAATGGATATTGGGAATAGTCAGTTTTAATAAGTTGCAGATTGAGTTGATGGGAATCAGCATTACTCCGTAGTAAATGAGAGGAATCTGTACTAACTCCTCTTTCCTGGTTGGCTATTTCTTCTACCAAAACTTGAATATCTACATTCAACCGTTTCAATAATTCGTTATCAGCAGCTTGTTGTTTTACGTAAAATTGGTCTTGGTTTTGTAGAGTTTGAATTTGGTTTTCTACTGCTAACAATTGAGCAGATATTTCTGCTAATTTGCTTGCGTCAAAACTTTGTTGTTGCAACCAATCAAGCGCAGCCTGTAGCTTCGGCAGTAATTGTTGATTAATTAACTCTTTACTACCTCCTGATAAATAAAAACGTTCCGTTCCTGTTATGGGGGATAATCTTTCCTCAACATTAGTTACTGCCCGATTATTAGTACTGGTAACTAAAGTTAGATTGCTTATATCTTCTCCTGTTTGTGCTAAATGTAGCGCCCTTTTTACTACTTGCTGCGCTATAAGATGTAGGGTAATCGTTGTTTTAGCATTACCTGGTGGTCCAAAAGCTGCGGTAAGAGGATTTTTTTGAGCGTGTTTGAGAACTGCGGCTTGCGAGTCGGTTGGGGGATGGGTAGGAAAAGCTCCACCATACAATGTTTCATGGGTTAGTTCGTTGGGCTTCCCAAACAAGTATTCGTAAGCAGGATGTCCCGGTTGCGCCCATGAATGTGGTGTGTCCAGAATTTTCTGCAAATCTTTTTTTAAGTTGTAATTCCAATTTCCCAAACTGCACTGAAATAAATAAGGATTGCGCTTGGTTGTGTACGGTTTGGGAGGTATTTCAATCAAGTCAACAAAATCTTGTAAAGTTTGAAAGGGTTTTTTAAAGGTCGTTTCCAAAAAAACTTTTAACCCTTCAAGCGTTACCAAATTTTCTGCTTCCTCTTCATCTAATTCGTAGAATTCCATCAAGTTAGGAATGATTGGTTGAAAGCTGCAACTATTTAAGTCCCATCCTTTAGCGCGATAATTGCCCGTAAATATTGCAGAAATATCAATCGCAAATAAGGGATAAAAGCGGCGGCTGTTATCAATGACTCGCCAAATAGAAGGAAACGTCACGGCTATTTTAAAATCATTAGTTTTACCTTTTTTGACAACTTGCTGATATTGCTGTTTGAGTTCCTTGAAAGTAGATTCATGCAATGAGAGATTATCGCCAATGATAGAAATACCTTTATCAAAGATTTGGTTGCTATCATCAGCAGCATTGATTTGCGCTCGGCAAAGGTTTTCTAGGTAAAAGAAATCTAGCCAAGCATCTAATATCTTGGTAATTTTTGAATGGTGATTGGACATTTTTATAGCGTTTAACTAAATCTTGACAAGGAGCAGCAGCATCAGTTCCTGCGATTAACGTGCGATGGGATTTATACCCATAACTTTCATTTTTTTCTGTGTTTCCTCTCTTCAACCGAACGGTGGTGCTTTCTTCAAAGTAAGACAGTACAAAACTATTTCATGACTATACTAACTTCCGCATAATTTTGAAAAAAATATCAAGCTGAATTAGCTGCTATAAGTTGTTCCAATTGGGTGATAAGAGGTTCTAATTTCGAGCGCTTATTGGGGTCTGACCAAAGACGCATCTTTTTAATTTGATTAAGTACAGACGTAACGCGCTTTGGATAATCACCATTTTCTGTTGATATTTGGTTTTCTTCTGTTGAAGTTTGGGTATTATTAAGAGCGCAAATTTTTTCTTTTATTGTTCTCAAAGACCAGTTTTGGGATACTACTTGTTCTAAAAAATCTACACGCTGCGACTGGTCTTTAATTTTGTTAATAAATTTAGCTTTTGTGTACTCAATCAAACCGTTTCTCAATGCTTGTTGAATATCTGGAAACAACTTGAGTAAGGGGAGTCTTGAGGAAACAAACGATTGCCAAGATAACCTACCAAGGGCGTTAAACAAATTTTGGATTATTTGAGATTTGGAACTAACCAAAACGTTTTGGTTAGAATTTCCTTTTTCTTCATTCGCCATCTTATAAAGTAGGGATACTACACTATCAGTTGGCATTTCCAGTTTGATTGCAAGCAATTCCAGAATACCTTCTGTTTCCTCAAAAGCGTTTAAATCCTCCCGTTGCAAGTTTTCGATCAGGCGAATTTCCTTAACCTGGTTATCGTCAAGTAAAAGTACATTAACCGGAACCTCTTTTAAACCAATTTTTTGAGAAGCTTTGAAACGGCGATCGCCACAAATTAGTTCGTAGGTGTCATCCGTCAGGGGACGCACTATTAGGGGTTCGAGGATTCCGTGTTCTTGGATTGATTGCGCTAGTTTTTCCAGCTTTTCGGGGTCAAAATAACGGCGGGGTTGTTGTTTGTCCTGCAACTAATTTTTATCAAACTAACCTTGTTGGCGCTAATTTAAGTGGTGCAAATCTGCGAAATGTAAATTTTTATCAAGCCGATATGAGGGCTTGTAACCTCAGTGGTGCGACTCTGCTTAATTCACACTTAATTGAAGTAAATCTTAATGAAGCTAATCTTAGTAATGCAGTTTTAACGGATTCAAAATTGAATCAAGCCAGTTTGATTAAAGCTAATCTTAGCAATATCAACCTCACAGGAGCAGACTTAAGCGATGTGAATTTGCGACAAGCGATAGTAGAGGGAGCGATATTTGTTAACTGTAATGTTGCTGGGATTTGTTTGTGGGATGTGGATTTAACTCATATCAAACAATCGGGTAACTGTAATGTTTCTGCGCTTAACAAAAACGGCATTAAGCAAGATGATTTAGCATGGGCGTTGTTTTGCAACTTACGACATCAACAACCAGAACTTTTTGAAACGGAGAACTTAAAGAACTTTCTTGATGAAGAACAAGAAGTTATACGTATCGCGTCCGAACTTGTTGAAAAATATGGTGGGGAATCGCCTGGGGGTAATTCTCGTTTATATGCAAAAATGCATGAAAATACATTTTATAAAATTTGTAAAAATTTAGATTTACTAGAAGTTATTGTTAGTAATGAAGATAGGTTCGCAATTATTTTACTGTTAAAGGACGGATGTATAGATAGCAATATTTTACCGAGCGATATCAAAAATATTAAAGCGCTGCTAGAGTTAGAAAAAAATAAGTCCCGATAATAACTATATAACTATTAGAGGAATTTGATTAGTTGCTGTCAGCTAAAAAACAGGTACTTTTAATCATATAAAATTATTTTTACCAGCAATTAATCAGCGTTTATTTTCTGAAACTTTTGTTATGCTATGTTTCCTATAACGACTGTCGGAGAGTACAATTATTTCTGTTCTATAGTCGCTTTTATAATAGAAGTTTTAAGAAGGTAATTGATATTATTGCCTTTAATCTGCTTGCTGCTGTTTTCTAACTGCACGAGCGATGAGAGGAGCTTTCTTTTCTAATCCTTGTAGAGTTAAATCTCCATCAAAATATAATTGATACCATGATTGACGCTGGCGCAGAACTCTTTCATCATCGCGTAACCGCAACCGTTCCAAGGTAAATTCTGCTTTCTGACGTTGTTGCGGGGGAACTTTATTCGTTAATACTAACTGTAAAGAAGGAAGCAGAATTTCAAACCAATCTTCTCCCAAATCATGCATGGTCAAGAACTTGGTCATCAAGCGTACCTTTGCAACTATTAATCCAACCAGAAGCAAAACGTAAATTGCTCCATTCGTAAGCCAAATTACGATAATTATCGCGGCTAAGATAATGTTCTACAGTACCTACTGGTTCGTACATTACTGAATATGCACAAAGATTGTTAAAGCCATCGGCTAAATTACTTTTAAAAGGCGACCAATAATCTCTAGTTCCTTTTTTGGGGTCGGGATTTTTTGCTAACCAAGCATTTCCTGGTTGCCGTGCTTTTTTATCAAAATCTGGTGGTTCTGGCGGAGGTTCAAACGGTATCATCTGTGTTATTAAACCCCCGATAACCCAGCAGAATTTCTTTTTTCTGATGTGACTATCCAACGCGCCCAAAATGGGTCGTGTCCGGGTAAAAGTCTTTGCAATTGAAGATGAATTTGTGGTTGGGTTCTCAAGTTTTCTGGAAAAACATTCAAATCGTCATGGCGCATCCAGGCTTCTGCGGCTTCAATTGCATTTTCTGCTTCTTTAGAACGAGCTTGTTTGAGTCCAAAAATTTCTGATGTCAACCATCCAACTATATCTCCTTGTTTTGACCAAGGTATTTCATTAAGAGTGACTTCTCTATCTTCTAATCCAAATAAAAATAATCTATCTTCTTCCTCATCAAAATCTGGTTCTAAGGAAGCAAGCACCAGTGGAGAATGAGTAGTTACTAAAGCCTGTATATTTATACTATTTTGTAATTCACACGCCACATCTAAAATAGCTGGTAAAATTACCCTTTGCCACTGGGGATGTAAGTGAGATTCAACTTCATCTATTAATAAAACTATTTGATGTGTTGGCTTTTCTTGGCGCAGTTCAGAAGCTTTTTTATGTTCGTACCAAGTCCACACTAGTAAATAAGCTAATCCCAAAATCCGCTTCATTCCGGCAGAAGCTAGAGTTACAGGAACGTTACCATAAGGTAGATTAACTGTAGGAATATCGCGCACGTCTTCCACAGAAACTCGCGTTGGTTCTCCAATCTCTATCCATTCAGAAGGATGAGATGCAAGTTTTTTAATGACGTTAGAAAATAGTTGAAATGGATATTTATTGGGTTGATTTTGCCATGTAACCCAATCTTGAATCAAACCGTTACAAAGAACTTTACCGTTTGATTTTAAGCCATTCCAAAGCGTATCTGGATTAAAATTATAAGCATTATCCCGATTACGTGCGGGGTCAAAAACAGAAAAACTACCATCAACACGCACGTAAATAATTACCTCTTTTAATAAGGGAGGCATTTGTAAATTACGCCATTGTTGTTCTGAGAAATCAAAGTCACTTTGATATTCTTTTATGTTTTTTTCGGTGCTAACTAGGCAGTTAATTTTTGGGTTTCCCTCTTTATTTCGTTGTGGATAAGCAGGTTGTTCTACCCAATTTCCAGTAATTACCCACCAAGCAACATCGAGTAAAAAACTTTTACCCAAACCGTTATCGCCCGTAAATATATTGAGTCTATCGGCAAATTCAACATCAAAATGGTCAGCTAGACCAACTTGCTGGAGGTGAATTTCTTTTAACATTTAATTATCCGCTGCTATCGTAAACGTGTTTTAAACCGGAATTGTTGTCCTCTAAGAGTGAAAAGCTATATTTGACTATATTTTTCATAACTATTGAGCCACACCTCGCAATTCTATAAATAATCCACCGTCAAAGGGTGAGACTTGATTCCGTTATTTTTTTGGAAATGTATAATACAGAACTTCCTACCAATCAGTCTGACTTTGCAGAACTGCTCCACCGAGTTTTGGCGGGAGAAGAAATTGTTCTTTCTCAAGCTGGTACTCCCGTTGCCCGTATTGTGCCTGTAATAAGGCAGCCATCACCAAGAATTCCAGGATTAGATTGTGGTAAGGTGTCTATCGCTCCTGACTTTGACGAACCGTTACCGGAGGACGTTTTAAACGACTTCCTCAATCCCCATTACATCTAAAATGAAAGCATTACTTGATAGGCATATTTTGTAACGCCTCATTCGTCGGCGCGTTCGTTGAATGCCGACTCCAAACTAAACGGCAAGCACCCAGGATTAACAGCTGCCCAAGCTTCTGCCTCTGCTACCAACACGGAGCATCCCGAATTCAAGTAAAATTGGTACTTGGCGATTTGCTCTAATCGCGATCGCTCTTGCCCTAGTAACAAACGTCCTGTTATCACGCAATACGTCCTCACCGCTTTCTGGGCATCGGATAATGCTTTCAGTCGCAACCGGGTAGCTCGTTTCAATTCCTCAACTTTTGGTGGCACAGAAGAAGATGAAGGTACAGTACAATCCGCTCGATCAAGATTGATTGATAAGTTTTTATTATCGCCATTTTCAGCCGCGCCGCAGCCATGTGGGTATTTAAAATACTTATCAGAGTTATTTTCTATCGGTTTAAAATTGTTTAAACATTCTGATGAATCATTTGAATTATTAAATTCATTGTTGGAATCATTGAAATTGTTAAGATTATTTACATTTTCAATGATTTCTAGATTTTCTAAATTCTCTGGATTTTCAATCTCAGGATTTAATTCGTTATTTGAATTATTAAAACAATTTTCAATTTCTGGATTTTGGGTTTCAGAATTTGGTTGATTGTTGGAATTGTTAGAAAAATTTACATTTTCATTAACACCTGGTCTTTCAATATCCACTCCATCAACTTCATCGGACACTTCGGAAGCAGCCGACCCCCCCTGCGGGGGAGCGTCTGCCGGAGGAAGGCACAAAACCTTCATATAGGGTGAATACCCGTACTCGCCCATCTGGTAAGTATTTCGGGCGTTTTTATTTTGGTCAACAGCTATTTGACGGTTAAAATACCCGTACTTATCCGTCTGATAAACGTTTGAGCTATTTTCTGCCCAGGGGTCTTCCACATAAAATTTCGGATGCCACAGGTGGAGATATTTCCGCAGCGTTTCTCTAGAAATGGTTTTACCAAAACTACGTTTGTATTCAGCACTTATTGCCAAAGTTCGGTCGGTTATTCCTTCGGGTAAGCCCGTACTCCATTCCAATGCTTTTACCGACCAACGAATGCGCCTTTGGGCTTCCTGGCTGCGCCGTTCGCTTTGTGCTTTACGTCGGTCAAATGGTATTACGTTATCAGTGAAGGAAGAGGGAAGAGGGAAGAGGGAAGAAGTTTGAGGTAATCCACTTCTTCCTTCTTTCTTCTTCCTCCTTTCTTCATTGCTACCACCTGCAATTATCTCCGCGAATGTGGCTGCAAAGCTTCCACGGGGGCGTTCTGGGTAGCTAGCATATTCGGAATACCATTTGTTGTTGATACTGTTTCTAGCCCATTGACGTATCCTAGCTTCTATTTCATGTTGGTGTCCGCAATATTCCGTGTAGCCAGGGGCGTTTGTAGCGACTTCTAAGGCGTGTTTAACTAATTCGGAGTACTCTAACCCCAAAAATACTATTCCATAGCCTACAAGGATTTGTAGGTAGGTGTTTGTTTGTCCTTTTCCAGTCCACCCGGTGGCGATGATTTCTTCCCACTCGGTACGCCATTCAAGAGCATCTTTAGAATAAGTTTTGCTGTACCTTTCTTTGGTTATCCGTTTTCTGGCTTTTGTGGCGAATCTTTTAAGTTTTGTTAAATCTTGGCGGCTTGCTGCGCGATCGCAGTGGTCTAAGAAGACTTCTACGCTGTCGCCGATCGGTTGCAGGTCGTCATCTAGGAGTAAGGCACCGCTATAGGGCTGCATGGGGCAGCGGATGGCGTTGTAGTTGGTAACTGTGTTGCTGCCGTAAGGTTTGGCGTTGGGAAAGACTTCTAGATGTCCTTGGCGAATGCTCAAACCTGCTTTTCTTAATGCTATTTCTAAAGCGCAGGCGAGCGAGAAGGTAGGTATTTGGGTTTCTAAGGGGATTATTAGGTGGTAGCCCCCGCTATAGCTTGATTGTATGGGTATTGTATCGGTGATGCCAATCGCTTCTAGGGCGTATCGGATTTTTTTTACGGATTCTGGGTTATGGTAGTCGCCGCCGTTATCTAGGTCAATTACGCCGAATTTCGTGCTGTTCCCAAAGCGGATACCCACCAGTTTGGACGAGTCTTGGTGATAGTTCCACATGGTGGAAGCTTGGAGGTAATAGCTAATAGTACGCCATGCTGGTTTTTCTTCTCCGCATGGTGTAAGGGCTACTATTGCGCCATGAGGGTGGTGGAAGCATTCTACGTAGCGCTTGCCCACGGGGTCGGCAGGTGAATGGGTTTTGTGTTTTTTATTGTCAGAAGCCGCACGGCTTGAAAAGCGGTTATTTTCTGGATTTTCTGGATTTTCTGAATTTTTTGGTAAATACATATGGCTGCTCCGATGCTTGATGATCGGGGTAGCCGCCTGCGTTGTTTTGGTTAATTCCTTTACGTGTAGCCTAGAATGAAAACAAATCTTAATATTTTGATTCGCTGGGGTATTTTTCCAGCGTGCTGAGACGAGTGCAAATCGTCTCGCGGTTTTTTCGGTCTGTGGAACGGATGAGGCTAGAACTACTACAACTGTAGGAACTAGGACTCAGGCGAACTACCGCTTTACTGCGGTGTGGCTATGGTGGCTGCACGGAAAGGAATTAACCAAGCACAAGGCGAACTACCCAGCTTTTTCTTGCGCTAAAGTCATGATTCCCTGACATATTAAAATGGCTTAATTTTTTACAAATACATACTTCCTCCTTGTTTTGGTTACTGAAGCGAACAAGAGTGGAGGGTTTCCGCGTTTTTGTGCAACTGTCTACTACTTTCTTTTTGTGAGCCGGAATTTAACGATTTAAAAAATGTCCAATTGTGGCAAAAAAAGCTGTACAGAGAGACGCAACTTGTAATAAGATGTGTGTGTAGCACAAAGCGGAGTCATCTCTGGTTAAGACTTAAACAGTAATTGAAAAGCCGTCCAAGCAATCCATACTGGTTAGGTTCTTTGAGATATAACCCTCCGTTGCAATATTTAGTTTTTAGGGCAAAATTCGCTTACTTTAAGCTTTTTTGTCCTTTAAACGTATCAACTCATCTACAACCTCCTTAAATAATTCAAAGCCCCTATCAATTAATAAGAACTAGTTTTACTTTTTGCTGCTCCTGAATATCGCAGCAAAAATTGTTCTGCGTAAACAAAACTAATGCACTTATCATACTATTGCCTGGGAGCAAAGGTGAAAGAAATTGCAAAAAAGAATAGAAAAATAGGCGAGAGGCGAAGAAGGTCAATAAAGAAAGCTGCACAGGCACAATGCGAGCAAGATTAACAGTTTGTCCAATGTGCAAAACGCAGTTGTCCGTTAGGACAAAGTATACGCATGGCTGTCTTGGCATCTGTGAACGTTCAGCTAATGGTAACGATGGCAATTTAAGTGGGTCGATACTGTAATGATTCATGCATCTTCCTTATCCCCTTTGTCTTTAGAATCATGGGGAATATTTTTCTTTGATTCTCTAACTTCAATCGTTTCTATGATCAGTCTGCCAACTATATAACTGACAGACCTGTCTTCTTCAGTTGCCCATACTTCAAGCTTTTCTTTGATGTCTTTAGGGACATATACGCTCACTAGTGCTTTATCTGTTGGCATTAATAACTTTAACTATATAAAATCACCTCCTTCATTATCATTTCTTAAACTTACCTCAACAAATAGTCAGGTAATGTACTTTTCATTGTGGTAAAGTACTATTATCATATCAGCATAAATAGCAGATACCCAAAATCCTTACGCTGCCAAAAATACAACTAATGAGGGGCATAGATTCGTATTTCCATTAAGCCTATGAACAAAATCATTAAAAAGTGGGAAATACCCTCCCCGGCTACATTGTTGCAACCACGCGCCAACTGGGAGCAACTTTCTGTTCAGATGCCTTCACTTGTAAACGTTCTTGGAAGCGACAGCGCCTCATTCCCAAAGCGCGGCGTGTGAGCGGGGGTACACATATGGGTGCTAGAGAGAGGAGTCTAATTACATCAAAACATTGAAAACTCTTGTCCAGACGTTGTTTCAAGTCTTGTAAAGATGATTTTTCTTCAATTATTATCCAAGTTATCAGATAGGTGTCCAAGGGTATTGATACATGATTCAAAGTTATTGACGTACCTGATAACTAAGAATTTACGGATAGTCATCTACCTGATACATCATCACCGTATATCTATGTATTATTAGTAGCGTTTAATATATGGCAAACAAGAACTACTTAAGGAAGTACAGCAAGCTAAGAAGTCTTTACGAGCAGACTTTAGGGAAGAAAATCTCAGATATAACTTGGTACAGGTTGGTTGCTTCGATGAAGTGCCACTTAGGGTTTGCGGTAGAAAATCCTTCAAGTGAAGCGATAGTCAAATCAGTTGCACAATTTAAGTCACGATATAAGCGATTTTCGTTTACAAGTGAAGATTTTCAAGAATGTTGGGAAGTCTTTAATAAATATAGAAATAGCAATCAAACCTTTACCTGTGACTCGTTTCTACACGACTTAACAAAAACATTAGAGATAAAAGAAATACCTAGAAGTACAAAATATCACTGGTTTAGTCGCTGTGGATTGTCTTATTCCGCTAATAAAAAGTTCAACAACGATGATTTTGCTTTAGTTGCACTTGGAGCCGCCAAATGGGCATTTAATAAGCGCATTACTGGCTCAAAATTTAACACGCCCAAACCTAGAATTGAAGTTTTAGCTATTGAATGAATATGACTCAAGGACGGAATTTCAAAATCAAACAATTAGAGTTAACTATCTTGAATTGATAACAAAGTAACTGGAGAAAAACGACATGGCTACTACAAAATTTCAGAACAACGTTCGGACAAGATTGTACAAGAAGAATTATCAGGGTTTTTCGCAAAACGATTTTTTAGAAGCAGCTTCTTCTGTTTTATGCGATGACTTAGATAATCCCACTCAAGAACAAATAAAAGCAGGGGTACAGTATTTGATTGATAAACATAATCAATCTCTAGAAATTCCCAATTCAGAAAATACACCCCCTGCTATTACGGAATCAGAAGCTACTCAAGAAACGGGAAATTCAACCGCAATTACCAATCAACAGAAAGAGCAATTAATAACAGTACAAGCCCAATCTATGGGAATAGAGTTGAGCGAATCAGAAATCACAGATATCTCCCAAACCGTTAGCGACTCATTTACCGACTTTGTGAGTGCTGTAGAAACTATCAACTCATCAATTAAAAATTACGCTCAAAGTAAATTTGATGAAGTTGAACAAAAAATTGATGCTAGCAATAACAACCTGCGTGACTATATCAATAACAGAACTACTAGCTTGCAGAGAAAGAGTGTAGAAGGAGCCATAACAACAAAGGAGGTGTTAGAGCAAAAAAGCTCTAATCTCAAAAGCTTCTCCAAAAGTCTCTCGGCAGCATTTAAAGCACAGTAAATGCTTAACGTTTAGCAAAGCATTCAAACTACTATCAATCCTTATCCCTGCTTTATTCCTAATAGATTATTGCTACCAATCAATCAGTTATCACTTCAAATATCAAGCCTATCTAGAAAAGAAAGAACAAATAGAACAATACCAAAACTGGATGCACTACCAATGTACAGAAATATTAACAGAAGAGAGGGTTAATCGCTGTGAAAAATACTGGCAAGCTAAAAAACTTGGTTTCTTCCAAATCTCGCCACCTAGAAAGACAACTGCGTGGTAAATTTAACGCTTCCACAAACCTAATTTACAGGGCATTAATGGGCGACCAAAAAGCACTAAAACTAATCGGTCAAATGGGCAATGATGGAGCCAAAATAAGCGAATTTGCACCTAAAGTTAAGGACAATATGCTAGCAGCAATAAAAGGAGCAGAAGATTTAAATACAACTCTAGCAGCTATTTATAAACAAGCTGGTGTAAGTGGAGAACGTATTGAACGAGAAATACAATCATCCATTCTCGCCGACGATAAACTAGCAAATCAATTAGAAGAATTAAACCTTGACTTTGAAGCAGCTAAAAGCAAAGAAGAATTGCGCCATAAACAAGCTAAAGAACATATTACATTAAAAGCTTGGGTTGATAGACATATGATGTCAATCGATGGCGAATACAAGATGTTGCAAGAAGAATTAAAAACAGAAGTAAGGCAACAAACAATTGATTTACAGCACGATAAAGAGCTAGGTAATTATTATCTAGATGCTGGTGATAATGCTAGAGATGATTTAAAACCCAAGAAACAATATGCAGGTCGTTCAATAATTCAAAAAATCAAAGATACAATCCTTGGATTTTAATTTCTCAAAGAAGAGGGAAGAATTGCTGATTAATGGATTAATAACAACACTACCATTTATTTATCTTTCTTACTTTTTAACTTATACAACTTCTAACTTCCCCCAATATTCATTAACATATGATTGAGCAATTTAACGAATTAGAAGAACAAGAACATTCAGAAACTACACCAGATACTCAATTACCCAAAGACTTAATACAGCATTTAGAAGAACGTAAAAAACACAGAAAGCAAGTCATTCAAACAACGGAACTAGTACAGAAATATTTCATAAGTTGGTCGTTAAGTGCTAGCGGATTTTTTCTTGCACGACTGCTTTTATTAATCAACGGTGGTGCATCTCTATGGCTTGCAGCAGGATTATGTTTTTCTATTTGTTCAATCAGTTCAATAGTTGGTTTATCTGGGTTTAGAGCTAATTATAACAATGGTTTTGAGGTTGAAAGTATGGAAAAACCAGTAAAAACAATCGGTGGGTTTGTAATCGCTGCTGGAAGCACTTGGCTTGCAATAAAAGACTATCAATACTTCCAGCAAATGACTACAGATAGCGCCTATCAAATCAGTGCAGACATTCAGACTATTTACCAAGAAAGACCTTGGTTAGACCCCTGGTTATCAATTGGTATTGCAGCAGGTATAGTACTTGGTTCGTTATTTATTATTAATAGGAGATGAGTAGAAATATAGTTGAACTATCTGCAATTATCATATCAGCAGTAGTCGGCTTAACCGGCTTCTGCTTTTCCCATTCACGTCAACCTTACCCACTAGCACAAATACAATTCTGTCCGCAAACTGCTAACAAAAAAGAGAACATTTTAACTGATAAAAATAAAGCTAAAAAACTGAAATATTATGACTTAGAAAAAGCACAAAAGAAACTAGATAGTAAATACTGCCATCAACCAAGATATGTTCTTGCAGAAGAGTGGGATAAATATAACAGCTACGGCTCAATTATTCCATATATGGGTAGCACCATAAGCTTAGTAAGAATTATCCCCAAAGATAATCCTTATCAAATATACGGTAATGTAGCTTCTATTGTCGGATTGTGGGGTATTTCATTAACGCTAGCTTCTCGTGTCGGTAGGCTTAAAAAATCCGATTACCAATTAGGAGAAGAAGAAAAAACTACAGCTTATTATAATTGGCAGCAACACAGACGCAACCGAGATATCAAACAACACTCAAACCAACTACATACAGATACTTTAAAAGATGGCTTAACTCAAGAAGATTTGCAGCAAAGAAAAGAACTAGGGTTAACCGATGACGAGAATGAAGCTATTAAAAATCAACTGCAACTCGAAGATTATCTCAAAGCCAGAGCCGTAAAACATTCCGACATGGACAAACAAATTGCCTCTAATCTACTAGATAAACACAAAGCAGAGAAAGAAATAGAGAAGCTACAGAATAAAAAATCATCTCAACCCTTGACTAATCAAACCAGCGATAAACAGTTAGTTAACTCCCTTATAGAAGCCCTAAAATTCCATGAAGACGGTTGGCTGTATGACCTAATCAAAAATGCTAAACCCCTATGGCTGATTGGTTCTCAGGGTAGCGGTAAAACCAATACTGCTAGTGCGATAGCGAAGCGCTGCTGCAAGCAGATCGCATTAATTCGTAAATACTGCTTCGATGCACCAATCTACCAACTAATTGACAGACACGCTACAGGAGAAAACTGGGAAGTATGGAAACTATTAGATGCAACATTAAAAGCAGAATCAGAAGAAGAAATTGGACAATCTCTAGAAGATGCAACTGATAGATGGTTACAAAGAATCAAAGAAAAACCGTCTGCCAAACAGCAAATCATTATTGATGAATTTACCAACCTAAAGAAAATTGATAGCTGTAAAGATGCTGCAATAAAATTCTTCTCAATGCACCTTACAGATACTCGTAAAGCCAAAGAATACTTCATTGGTGTTAACCATTATTTTACCAATGAAAGCACTGTAGAAGGAACATTTGAAGCCAGGAAATCAGGCACAATTCAACTTAAAAAGTTTTCCGCTAATGGAGAAACACCATTACCTAGAGTGCAAATTGTACATGGGTTAGTGGATGATAATGGTAATGAGTTGGAAGAAGTAGAAAGAACATTACCCAATTGGTTGGAAGCGAATAATATTTATCAACATTTCAACGGTAAACCAATAGATTTTAATCATGAATAGAATAAAAAATCAATTACAACAATTCCAAGAAATAGGAATTTGGTATTCGTTAGCTTGCTTATCATCCTGGGCAACAGCTATAAGTATTAGCATATTTATTATTTCTGGAGCCGCATTAATAGCTTTACCATTAACAGGGAACAAAACTCCAGAAACATTAAAAAAAGCAAATTCTGGAAGCTGTGGATTTGCAATTGGGTTTATTTTATTAGGAGCAGGAGCAGCAGCCCAGGGGGATAGAGATACTTCATATACGCTAGTTAGATTAAGTAGAAATTATGAACATGATAAGGGAGAAAGCGGAGATTATTTATCCTGTCAGTGCTTGGGTTGTAAATATGCTTCGGGCGATTATTTATTACCTTGTGCTGTTAATCCTAGTCTTCAAAAAGATGAGCATTGTAGTTATTTTGAAGGGAAATCTGAGAGTACTTCTATTGTGGATGAGTTATAAAAATAGCAATGCTATATAAAATTATCCTTTAAATAAATAGTTTTAACGTACAATAATACATATTATCTTTGACTTATAAATTAAGAAATAATCACCAATAAATAACGTCATTCTAACGTCAATTCATTCTTATTTATATCCACCACTAATCGTTTACTTTGCAACCATTGACGACCAAGTAAAACTTCCGTTAATCCGTAGCCAACATGAAC
>NZ_JADEWL010000038.1 GCF_015207665.1 Plectonema cf. radiosum LEGE 06105 | reverse complement strand
GTTTTGCGTTTTTCCCCAATCTAGTAATCAATCTTTGTACGGAAGCAGAAGTCAAGCGTTGACCCCTTTCCCCAATAAACACATACACATCATCATGCTCCAAAGCCCGTAATTTTTCTAAAGCTTCAATTTCGTCATCAACAAGAGGATGAACGCTGCTATCACTACCTTTTAAACGCTGGACAAAAATTTCACGGTCTGCAAAAGATATCGCATCCCATCTTAAATTAATGGCTTCAGATAATCGCAGCCCATGACGGAACATTAACAGTACCAAAGCATAGTTCCTGACACAGTTTCGACCATAAGAAAGCGCTGCTTTCAGCAGAGAATGTATTTCTTTGGGTGTAAGATACTCCCTAGACCTATATTCCTTATTAGGCAAGCGTTTGAACTCTTTCATATTTTTATGATAAATCATAACTGTTAGTAAAAAAAACATTTAACTAACAGTTAAATCAGCCTTAAACCCCTATTCTTTCGTTACACTTCCCCCCACATTAAGCAAAACTTATCTTCCGGTAATGCCAAAACCTTGTTTTTCCATCAAAATATAAGCTGCCTTTATCTATACGTTGGTATATACGACCTCACCTTGAACTATAAATATAGATTATGTAGTAAAGCGCGATATATAGGATGACATTATGCCGGAGCTGTGTATGGGGTTGATATCAAAAATGATTCTTGCAATAACTACTCAAATTAATGACAGGAATGGGACAGCACCTGCGAAGTGTTGAGGCAGTATAGCCACTCCAATAGTTAATGTTTGTTTTCTTTTACTTCTTCGTTCATCAAGTAAACAGCTTTTCCTATAAGATGATATGAGTTTTCTTATTGTTTGAAGGAGGAATAATATTTAAGAAGGTAACAGATACATTTTTTATTGTTTACAGTTCCCTCGTAAGTTTTATACACATCATCGAACTCCGTTGTGTGTAGAAATACTTTAACTTGAAACAAATTTTAGTCCGGCTTTTCTAATAGTAATTCCCCTGTGATTCATTGAGGGAAGAACTTTGTAATGCGCTCAAAGAAACTATTAGTAAATAATACCTATGTACGGTTTGGTAACTGATTTTCCGCTTTGCAGGGAAACTATTTTCAGAGAGAAAAAAAGTCAACACAAATTTATCGGCAATTTTATTTTAAAAAAGCCGAAAAGTGTTAACATGGTCACAGTAAATCTGCAAATAAGTCTTAGTTCAATCTACAGATAAAGGAGGTTCAGCAAACATCAGGAGTATATGTTAGATAGTAAAAATAATCAGGTGAGCCGTTAAAACATCAGTGTTGGCAGAAAAGACTTGGCAAGGTCACGAACCAAACTGCTTGTTTGAAACACAACGACTCTACTCAACTCACCCTTGATTGTGATTGTAGCATACAAGGGTGAGAGAATCATATGCCTTTTTGAAAAAAAAAGAAAAGGCATTTAGCTCTACAGTTTCTCTTGACTCTAGCTTGCGAGTTTAATCATCATTATTCGATGCGTTATCAGCTGATAAAGCCGACGCTGAAAACAACAGACATCTTGAGAAAGCAGTCGAAAAAACGATTTAGTTCAAGATTAGAACCGCCACGAGTATTAATGGGAGAAATTTAACGGCTAAATGCCTCCAATCAGGAGGATATTGTCGTGAATACTTTGATTTTCAGTCATAAACTGTTTTCTACATTCCTTCGCCATCCACAGGCTAGGGTCAAGCTTGACTGCTCCAAGACGCGCTTGGAGTAAGACGCGGCGACTTTAGTCGTAGGAAATCGGTTGCTGCTTGCTTCATATCTGACATTGTTCATCAACATATACGCGGTTGTTTACCCCATATAGGCATTGTTCATGTACTAGAAATGGGAACAAACAGCCAACCGTTAAAAAGCAATTCCAATTTAACAATGTCTAAGCGATTGGGGGTCGCGCCTTGCACAACTATTTTCAGGTGATATCAATTGACAGAAATTGAAAAAGCGGTGTTGATTTTAGTCAATACGCTCTCTATATATGGGTTACACCAGTTATTGAGAAAGCCATAAATAATTTTTCTTGCATCTGCATTACAAAAAAAATTATCAAATCTTTAACACCCAAAGACAATTTATCAATTCTGCCTATTTAGATAGCGCCCCAATTTTAGTTCTGCTGGTTTAACACTAATACCGGGAATGGGTCAATCTCATACCACACCCCACCCCTAGAAAAGCAAGTAGCCCCGATGAACAGAAGAAAAATCATCGGAGGATACAAAAAAAATGGCATTTACCCGCGAATTTGACGAAATAAAACCAAATATCACACCTTTACCCACACGGGAACGTGGGGACAAGGGAACGCAGGAACGCCCCAACCCGAGAATGCGGGGACAAGAAATAACTGAACGTGGTGACGAAGGGGAAATTCCCACCACGTCTTCCGATTCCCCAGAAGGCTTGCCATACTTCCAATCCGAGCGCTTCTTAGAACATTCCCACCTTACAGAATGGCTCGATAGCGCCGTAGACGAAGAAATCATCCGGCTCAATGTCAAATCATTGGAAGGCTACACGCCCTACGATTACTTACTTTACAGCCCCAAAATCTCTCGCCGTAATGACGGACGCTTGCGGGACAGGGATTTAAAAAGATATTGCCACATTGAGCATGGGGGCTGGTGGTGCAATGGGATTGATCCGTTAAACGGTTGGAAGGAGATGGAGTGGGGATGCTTTAAGCCCAATTCCCCCAGAAATGACTCAAAGAAAGTTAACAAAGTCATCAAATACGAACATCCTCCCCTAGAACCGACGCGGGTGTTCTTACTTTACGTCCCGGATGCGATTTGGGAGAAAGTCAGCGAGCGTTGTGGTATCCCTATAAGCGAAGAAGACAAGCACAATCCGAAGGGTTTCTGGTATTGGGTGTGGAAGAACAACGTACCCATCACCTTATGCGAAGGCGCTAAGAAGGCAGGGGCGTTACTAACTGCTGGCTATGCTGCTATTTCTCTTCCTGGGGTTAACGGTGGCTACCGCAATCCTAAAAATGAAGAAGGCAGCAGGCAGGAGGCAGAAGGCAGAAGGGGAAAGGGTTTTGGTTCTGGCTTCTCGTCAAAGGCAGGTAAACCGTTTTTAATTCCAGATTTGGAATTCTTTTGTACCCCAGGCAGAGAATTTTACATATGCTTTGACCGCGACAGCAAGCCGGAAACGGTTCTTAAGGTAAGAAAAGCAATTTATAAAACGGCGCGTTTGCTTGTAGAGGGTGGCTGTCAGGTAAAAATAATTGATTTACCTTATGGGGGAGAGAAGGGAGTTGATGATTTTATAGCAGCCAGAGGTAAAGATGCATTTTACGCGCTCTACAACGCCGCTCAACCCCTCTCAAAATGGCAAGTGAACCTGTATACCCTTTTGACCTATCCACCCGACGTAGCGCTCAATCAGCGGTTTATTGGTGAACTGTCCGTACCCGAACGCGCCAAATTAATTGTGGTTAAAGCGGCTAAAGGTACTGGTAAAACCGAATGGTTGGTTGCTGAGGTGGCTAAAGCCCAAGAACGCTCCCAAAAAGTTTTGGTGTTAACCCATCGCGTACAGCTGGGAGAAGCGTTATGCAACCGCTTTGGGATTGATTATGTTACAGAACTTAAAACATCGGAGACTGGTGGAGTTTTGGGTTATGGGCTATGTGTCGATTCCATGCATAAACAATCATCGGCAAGATTTGACCCCTGGGATTGGTCAAATGCAGTTGTCATCGTTGATGAAGCAGACCAGGTGTTCTGGCATCTTTTAAATAGTAATACGGAGGTTAAAAAACATCGGGTAACGGTTTTACGCAACTTAATGCAGTTATTTGAAAATGTTTTGAGCAGCAGCGAAGGAAAAATTTACCTGTCTTCTGCTGATGTCAGCGACGTTGATATTAAGTTCGTGCGTTCTTCTGTGACATTTGATGTCAAGCCATATGTAATTGTTAACGAATACCAACATCAAGCGGGGGATTGTTACGTTTATGAAGGCAAAGACCCCCGTAAGTTGGTTGCAGAACTTATAGAAGATATTAAAGCGGGGGGGAAACCGTTAGTATGCTGTACTGCCCAAAAAGCTAAATCTCGCTGGAGTACCCAAGCATTAGAGAAAATGCTGCGGAATCGTTTTCCTGGCAAGCGCATCTTGCGAATTGATTCGGAATCCGTGTCCGACCCCAATCATGAAGCTTATGGCTGTATTTCTCGTTTAAACGAAATTTTACCCCTATATGACATTGTGATTGTTTCCCCTTGCCTGGAAACCGGGGTGTCAATTGACCTGAAAAATCATTTTACTGGGGTATGGAGTATAGCAAGCGGCGTACAGCCAGAAAACTCAGTCCGACAAACCCTGGCGCGTTTGCGAGAAACGGTACCCCGTCACGTTTGGATTTCTCAATATGGCTTGAGGGGTTGCAGGATTGGTAACGGTTCTACCTCGATTCGTTCGCTGATATTGAGCTCTCATGCGGCTACAAGAGCCAATATACAATTACTGACAGCTGCGGATCACCAAGAAGATTATGACTTTGGGGCAATTGATTGGGGATTCCAACGGGAATCGCTCAATACCTGGGCTGCCAAAGCCTGCGTAATTAATGCAGGTATGGCACGCTACCGAGAAACAATTTTAGAAGGACTGGCTGCGGATGGTTATAACATTATTCCGGCTTCCCAAAGACTTGCTTGTAAAGAATTGTCCCATCGTTCCAAATATATGTTGCTCAAAAATTCGGGGCTTATGGGGCTTTCTCCCGTTGAAGAACGTCACAGCTGGATGATTTATTTATTGCTTTTATCAAAAGAAAGTGCTGTGGAAGTAGCCGAGCAGGTAAAAGAAGTCAGAAATAATTTATATGAAGAAGAATGTATTGCAGTAAGTAATTCAGAAACTTATACGGATAGCGAGTACGTAAAAGCCAAAGAAAAACGGGCTAAAACACAAGAGGAACGCTACCGAGAACGCAAAACTGAACTGGAGAAACGTTATGATGTGCCGGTGACACCAGATATTGTAGAAAAAGACGATAACGGCTGGTATCCCCAATTGCGGCTGTACTATTATCTCACCATTGGTAGTCAGTTCGTCGTCCCACACGATGCCCGCAAAGCCAAAAAAGCGCTAGAAGAAGGTTCGGGGGCAGTGTGGCAACCCGATTTTAACCGGGGGCAGTTCTTGGGGTCAGTAAGATTGCTAGAAGAGTTGGGCGTGTCAACCATAATGGAACCGGGTAAACAATGGAAGAAGATTGACCCGGAAGTGCAGCGCACGGAGCAATTAGCCAAACAGTACAAGTATATTATTAAAAATTATCTGGGCATTACTATTTCTGATAAAGATTCGCCCATTGCAGTAGTGCAAAAACTGCTGTCAAAGCTGGGGTGCAAGCTGCAATATATCGCCCGTCAGGGAAGTAGGGGCAACCGTCACATGATTTATGAATTTGTGCCGCCCGACGACGATAGGGATGGGGTGTTGCAAGCTTGGTTGGAGCGGGAATTAGTTAAAGCTGGGGTTGGTGTAGAGGGGTGAAATGTTTATTGGTGTCAACGTGTTGTAAATATATATATTTAAATACCAATTGGGTGACACGGGATTAAATCCGAATTGTAGTTGTCTGGGACATCAACGTTTGCAATTTATATTTAAACTTTTTTCAGTTAATTTTCTTGTGCAACCGTTAATCGATTGCAATTCCTGCTGAGTAATTTTATATTTTTATACAACTATTTCTAGTTATTTAAAATTAACGACTGGTGGCGACCTAGCGGCGTAGCGGAGTGCCAGCCCGCCCTACTAGTAATTAATCATCCAACCGATAGTTAAGTGGGCGGTGCTGGTACCGCTAGGGCGAGCGAGTGGAGTGAAGCGGAATGAGCGCCCACCAGTCGTCTGCCGGGATTAAAATCCGAGCATTTATTTGAAGCGGATTATTGTTTATCGTTCAATACCTTTAGACTTTTGTTTTTGTCGTTTTAATTCTTCTTGCTGCTGGTGATATCTTTGAGCAATTTCAAGAGCTAAATTGGGATTAGATATTAGTTTTTTAATGGGTTCCGAATCACGTTCTGATTGATAATCTACTCCCCGATGTTTTTGCAATCCATTGAACGTATAAGCAGCACCTAAATTAGTCCCGCTAAATGCTTGTTCGTCAATGCAATATGAAATCCCTTTTGATTTACCAGTACGGGTAAATCCGGCTCTTACTTGAATACCTTCTATCTGCAATCTGGCAATCATCAATGGTAGTGTTGGTTTATCCAAAGTTGCTTTATTAATTACTTGTTGTAACTTCTGTTTTATCGGCTTTTCTGGTGGTGTTTGACGTAGACCATTATCATATTCTTCCTGTTCTCTTTCAATACGTTTAACTTGTCCCGTGCTGGGCGCTTTTTGTTGCTTTTCTCTACTTTTTACTTGGAATAAACCATAGTCTTTTTCTATTTCTCTCAGTACCTTCTCTGAGCGTAAATAATCCCAACCATCATGCACTACTTTCCCGGTATCTAATCTAATGCGACTAGCGACAATGTGAATGTGGTCGTTGTCAGTATTGGAGTGTCTGTAAATTGCATATTGGTTGCAGTCAAAGCCCATATTCTCAAGATACTTTTGAGCAATTTCTTTCCACAATTCTTCATCTATATAATCATCGGGTGCAGCGGATAAAGATACATGATAAACTGCGCGTTCAACTTCTGGGTTTAGTTGTCTAGAAATTTTAAATTCTTTTGCTAATTCCCTCGCATTCTCACCAAACATATTACCGCCAATTAATGTATCGTCCGAATCTTGTTCTAAATAATCTAATAAACCCCTAAATCCTCTACCCTTCTTCTGCTTCCCAATCATCAACTAAATCCTCATCTAATTCTTCTGAATCCTCGTCACAGTCTATAAGTTGTGTGAGTTGTCTTCCTACGCTTATAACTACGTCTAAAAGTTCCTCTAATATTTCTAAATCAACTGGCGGTTGACAACCCATTTTTATAGCAGTATTAGATGCTTTAGAAAGCTGATTAAGATTGTTTCCAATTCGGCTTAATTCCTGATAAGTTTTGAGCGATATTTTACTGATTCTTTTTGGTAATGGTTTACCTAAAGTTAAGCGGCGTATTAAAACACTTTGAGGCACTCCAGCATCAATAGCTTTCATGCGTAACCAATCTAATTCCAAGTCACTTAATCGCACTTGATAAATGTGTGTTCGTCTTGTGGCTTTGGATGTACAACGACGTGGCATAAGGAACGGAGTAATAACGAGTATTTATGACGCAACTCCAAAAGGGGGTTTCTTAAGGGGGATACTCCCACTTAAGCGAGCCTGCCATCCGAGCTACGCGAGGTTTAGCGCTAGCTAAAAGGCATGACTCGCTACTAACCCACGCACCGGGAGACGAGAGGACTAGCGGAACCGGAAGCCTTCTTGAGAACGAGAAACTGGGGAGCCGAGACTGGGGGAAGACGAGAAGAGTAGAAGGAATTCACATCGCCAGAACTTCGGAATCGGGCGGCATTCACGCGCCGCCTACTAAAAAAAACCAGGGGAGACGAGTAAAGCTCCACGACTAAAAAATTCGGAAGTCGTAAAACAAATTAGAAGACGAGGAAGATTGAAACCCCGGAGCGCTCAGTTATACAAAAATCTTACATCTATTTATATGAGCGAAGGTTCGTATTTAAATATTAAATAATATCATACCATGCAGGAGTAATGAAATGAGATAAAACTCCGGAGACGGATTAAATTTAATGTTTTAACTAATTTAATCCAAAAACATCTGTCGAAAGTAGTATAAATATTTCCATAATTTTTATTTTTTTATTTAAAATATATCTATTACAGGATTACTTTTTTAGAGAAGAGTCAACAGAATTTAAAATATTTTTTGGAGAGAATATAAAGTGGTGATGATGTCTTAGATTTGAATAAAAATAACAACAACATTCGTATTTTATATCAATGAAATTCAATATAATTTTTCATTCCTTCCTGGAGGTATATAAATCAATACGGTGACTACATCACAACAAGAATCGGACAGGATAGATAAGGATTTGATTCCAGAAGCTATCAACGCATTAAAGGAATTGAAACCGAAGGAGCTACCCGATGTTTCTGCTAAGGAAGCTATTCGTCAAATGAGGCGATATATAAATGGAGCCTTGAAAAAGAATTATACCTATGAAGAAATTGCAGAAGTGTTATCTGGGTTAGGTATTAATATCAGCGGTAGCCGATTGAAGTATTTATTGAGTGAGATTAATAAGAACACTCGCCGTAAAAATAAGAAGACAACGGAAGTTGAAGGAGATGAATTAGAGAAGGGAGAAGAGAGTACTTCTATAAGACATAATGCTGAATCGAGTCAACCAATTGAGAACGGAAATAAAAGCAATTTGAAGAGACAAACCACACGGTCAAGAAAAGTTAAATCTCAAGAAGAAAATCCTGTAAAAACTCAAGCTCAAAAAGGTAATAGGAAAGATTCAAAGTCACCGGGTAATGCACATAGTTTTCAGCCTCAAATCTATAGCGATGACGATTTATGACTAAAGCTAAAAGTACTAAAAGTGAGAAATCTAAAAAGTCACAAACTTTGAGAAGAATTGTGATGATAACGGGTGATAAAGGGGGGACGGGTAAAAGCGTTGTAGCTCGAATACTTTTAGATATTTATCGCTCAAAAAATGTTAATTGTATTGCTTACGAATGTGACCCATCAAATCCACAATTGTGGAGACATTACAACAAGGTTTCGGAGGGGGTTAAAACTCTCAAGCTAAATCAAAGAGGTGGAGCAGATGCACTGCAAGATGATTTACTTTCTTTATCCCCTCAAGTTTCTTTGGTAGATTTACCTGCTGGTGCTGCTGAATATTTTGAGAGTTTGGCTGACGATATTCATTTATTTCAAAATGCAGAACGTTTGGGTTATCGCATCACGATGGTTAGTGTTTTGGGTCGGGTAAAAGATTCGGTGGTGCAGTTAAAAAGATTGTTGGAGTTTTGCGGTAATCGAGTAGATTATGTGCTGGTCAAAAACTTGTATTGGGGAACCGGAGAAAAGTTTACCCGCTACAACAATTCCAAAGCACGGCAAACGGCATTATCTTATGGTGCAATCGAGTTAGATTTACCAGAATTGTTTGACGATATTTTTGATTTCATTGACTCGAATGATTTGTCCTTCTCCGAAGCTTTGGAACATGATGCTCTTACATTGAGCAATCAGTCGAGATTATTTGGGTGGGTGGACACAGCTAAAAGTAACTTTGAGAAAGCAGAAATTCTATTAGGGCTTAAGTGAATAGAAACTGAAACCCGCAACTCTCAATCCCAAGCGTTTCAATAAATCCACCATGGTACTCCGAGCATATTTCTCTAAAAAAAATTGAATAAGTTAATTGCTTAACGTACAATGCATCCCAATTTTACAACCCCCTTTAAAGTAAAAAGTAATTTTTCAGCACCGCGACCATCTTAAAAAGACTTTTTGTATGAGGTAAATAAATGACTACTAAAAGTAAGAATTGACCAATGGAAAGAAGAATTTTTTGTGTGAGGTAAATTCATGGCTTCTAAAGGTAAAAAACAACCATCTCATTTAGACAAGTTATTAGAAGACAAACCACCAGTATTCCAAGCGGAAGTGTTGCGTTTTGCTATGGATTCTGGAATGCGACCAGAAGACCCAGCGTTTCGCTTGGTGCAATATATCGGTTACTTGGCACAGTTAACAGAAACAGCACCTCAAGATTGGAAAGATTTATTTGAAGAACTTCAAGGAGAATTAGACGAGTGGACGGAACTAACAGCGGAGCAGCTGAAAGCAGCGGCAGACCAAAGCGAAACAATCAACAATTTAGCAGCAAGGTGCAACAAGCTTGGGACAGCATTGAACGCGCTCGATTTAACATCACAAGAACAGTCGGAGCAATTGAAGAACTTGAGCGAAATCTCACCAATTTTGAGAAACGTCGCGCAAGAAATACCGACGTTGAAACAACAGTTAGTGAGCTTGAACCAATCACTGACGAGCAATCAGCCATTGAGAATGGAATTGAGCCAATACCAAATGCATCAATTGACGACTTATCACGACAGGGAGTTGAGCAAGATAAGGAGGGAGACAGAGGACTTAGCGAGATACCAGAAGAAGATAGCAGCTACCATAGTACAGCGCCAAAAGATAGGGATATCAAGAATTTGGGAACGAATAAAAAACAGGATTTTGGACTTGATTTGTAGAGTTGATGTGTTGCTTACCTTGGTAGGTTGGTTTCTCTTAATGTTGATTTTCTGTGTGATATTAGCAGTAGTTACTAGAGCAGTTTTTGAGATTTCACCACCACCTGGGTTATCACACTTTACACAAGAGCAGATTTATAAAACCAAAGAGCAAATGGGATATGCGTATGTAAAACTGCAAAGAATTGAAAACCACATAGGTAGTAATCCCAAACCGAAGCAAAAGCCAAAGCGCAATTAACAAGGAAGTATCTTGTTGTTCAAAATCCCTAAATAGCACAAAAATTAAAAATTTTTATGAAACTACCTTGGAGTAAAGGGCGGGACTGTGGTGGGGTAGGTGGTGACGGTTGCTGTTGCTTTACCAAATGCTTACTTGAAACCACCCTTCGCATTTCCCCTTTTCTACATCCCGTGAAAAGTTAGCTTATTACGGCTCGCGAATAGCTTGGATTGGTCGATACTTATTAAGTTTCGCAGCACGGTGGAGTCCTTCGGCGAAAATTGTAGCGTCAAGATACTCAATCATACCGTAAAGTCGCTGACATTGAACTAACGTTGCCCAATCGCTAAAGCAGTCTCCTTCTTGAAGTATCAGGTTTAGAATAACGCCACGGGGATTGTACCCTTGAGCGCGAGGATTTGGTTTTTTCAGTTGCCCTTTATTTGCTCCTTTAGTTTTGGCTAAGTAAACTAATTTGCTCTCATTTAAAATACCTCCACTACGGGTTTCAGGACGCTGGTTACTCAAATAATAGTTTCCACACTCAGAATCAAGAGATGAAGGGTAAAATACCCCCGCAGTATGCCCTTTCAATTCGCCATCTTCATCACAAACGCGATAAATAGGCACTTCATGTTCATTATTAGGTGCAATGATACTGGCTACCCTAATATGTGGATAATTTGATGTGGGTATATAAGAAATAGGTTCATTTTTATCAGATCTAAAAGCAAGATAATGCTTTCTCCAAAACTGTTTCTGAAGAAAAACTAAACCGCGATTACGAAGATTAGTTGTATCAAAATAAAAAAGTGTAGGTTGTTGACATTCTTGGAATAAATTATTAAATACCCAATCCTGAATTTTGCTCGGATTTAACTTAATGGGAGTAATTTCTTTCAAGCCTGATGCCATTTTTACTTGAAATGTATGAAAATCAAGCCAATTATTACAACCATAAGCTTTGGCAGTAATACCTGTTTTATCTTTCTTCACTGCAACAGGAAGATAAGTGCTGTCATCTGTATAGTAAGGAATGAGATAAACGCCTATACTAGCAACATCAGAGGGAAAATTTTCTGCCTCTATATTAGTAATTGTGTGTGCGCCAGCCATCGATAGTAAACTTTTAAGCGATGATTCCATACGATAGGCTAAATTACTTTTAAGAGAGATTTTTGCAAACTTTCCTTGTTGTTTATTCGCTTCTATTGTTTCTTCTCTTTCATTAATTGCGTTGTTGAGTTCTTCTTCACTTAAAGCATCTTGACGGTCTTCTTCATCATCTTCAGCCACAAAATGGTCGGTGACACTGCCAAGCATCGCTAGTGCAGGACGAAAACAAGGTTTTGGGTCTTGGCTAGCATCTCTCCAAAAGTTGTCTTTGGGTAATATTTCGATTAAAGTTATTGTTTGTTTATTGGATGATGCGTAATTAGTCTTCAAGGTGTTTAGGATTTTTTTGATTCTCTCTTTTATTTCTGAATCCCAATTTTTTCCTGTTAATTCTGCTCCATTAGCTCCTAGTTCATACACAACAACATCGTTAATACCGTATTTGGATGCGAGTAAGTAAATTAATTTATTGGAAGCCGTAGTTTGTGATAATAAAATGAGTCTCAAATCCTGCGGAATATAGAATGGAATCTCTTCACTTTCAATAGCAAAATGTGATTTAATAAACTTTCCTACTGCTTTATATCCAGAGCTAGTTTTTTTGACTGCTTGCTTGTTATCGCAACGAATGTAAGTTTCTATAGTGGGAAATACATCACCAAAAACTTTTTGTATTTTCTCTCTGCAACAGTTATGAAATATTTCAATGTCTTGAGGAAATAATCCAATACCAGCATTGTGCGAATGAGACATATTGTTGTTGTAAACCACCCCCCAAGCAAGTTCATCTTGTTTGCAGGGATTATTGATTACTTCCAAAGCTGTAAACTTATCTCGGAAGTTAAGTTCGCTGATTAAACGTGCAAGATGCCCTTCAAATTCAATATTTTTTTTCTTGTCATCATTTTTCTTATCATGAGCATCCTTTTTCTTTTTCACGAATTTCAATTGGCAGGGTGCAAATCTCGTAGAATTTGTTGGATTGACATAAACTGTCACCCGCGAAGATAAATAGCCTAACTCCCAACTTACCCAACGCCGTATGCCATAATTACAACTTATGTATGGTTTTCCATCTGCCGCATAATGAAGTGCAAAATTTATACGGTAGGAGTAATAGTGCCGTGTCTTTTTCTTTTTTTTAGTATCTTTATCTGTCACTTCTTTAGTTTCTGACTCAGGCGACCAGCTAATAAGTTCTGCAACATCACCATTATCAACACAGCAAGAGCGAAACACTACTTCTTTGAATACCTCGCCAGTTGTGGGGTCAATGAGTTTGAGGGGTTCAGATGCTATTGCACTAGCTAAGAGATATGGGATGAGATTGTAGTATAACGAGTTAATTTCTAACTTATCATCCTCAATAGTCCAAACTTTTTCTGGAAGTTGTACTTTCTCAAAGTGTAAATCGTCACCAGATAGAGAATTAATTTCTGCAATATCAGCTTCTGTCAAAGACTTAGTATTTTGAAGAGAAATTCTTAACCATGTTTTGACAACGGTTGCAATGTAGTCAGTAGAAACTTTATCAGTTTTGGTATACAACCACTTGGTGTTTGATTTCAGCTTGAATGCATTTTTTGAAGGAAATAAAATTTCATCATCTAACAAAAGTTGAAGTGCATGATTAAGACTTTCTACTGGTAGTGAAATGTAGCTTCTACCATTTTTCCGTTGCTGTAATTTGTCAAATAATTTCTTCCAATCTTGTGGAACGACTAGTGAGTATAAGTCAAACGATAGTGATATTTGCATTGGAAATTGCAAAACTTATAATTGTATCAAATTAGATTTAGATGCCATCAATTTTCTCCAATGCACGGTAAAAAGGTTCGTAAAGCGACCGCACTAGCGCGAGGTCGATTTGGTCATAGCCTGTTCTAGTTTTGCCAAAGTAGGGTTGCAAAACATACTTAAATCCTTTAAGTAAGGAATCTTGTTCAGTTTCAGCTTTCTTCTGGGCAAGGTTGGGTGCCCATGCTGCATCGATAAAACGGACTAAGGTAGGTTGGTTGCCACGAATTGTTCGAGCAATAGCCTGCCAGGTAAGCACCATCAAATTCCAAATGAGTCCTTCGCGTACTTCTTTGTTTAGCCCCTTGTAGGAATACTGTATTCGGGTGTCAAGACTTTTGAGAAAGATGCCATAGCCTTTGCTACGCCAGTCTTGACAAGCTTCAATAAAGTTTCCCTCCCTAGGTCCTGCGATCGCCTTTCTTTCTCTCCACAATGCCAGTCGAAATTTGTATTCGAGGTCATCAGGTGCGGGATGTGGACGAATTAGGAAATAAGCTCCACCAAATGCACTTAATCCTTGTTTATTTAAAATGTTCTTACCTCGCCCAATCGCTGCTGTTGGTACAATCAAAATCGCTCGATTAGTATCACCAAAGTTTTCAACGTTACTGCGAGAAATCAAAGATTCGTCAATTTCCTCCAGTGGCGAACGCGAAGTCAAAGCTGCTACCCGCTCTTTCCAATACGAGCCAGTATCAATACTCTGGATGGCATCATAAATAAAATTAACCTGCTCATAACTATTGACATACCAAATTAAACGCTTTCTTCCTTCAGGTAGCGAGTCAAAATCACGTTGCAAGATATCAGTTTGACTAAGTAGCGAACGCACTATTTGCAATAACCCTTCTTCCTTATTTGTTGATCCAGAAACACGCACGGGTTTACCGTCAGGATAAAAACAAGGAGAAAAGTGAAAAATACTTTCAGAAATCGCTTCTATAGACTTTTTAACCTTTGGACGTAGCAAGTAATCAACTTGGCGTTCGACATGATATGTAGGACTTAACCCCGCCCAACTTGTACCGCTTAGTAGCAAAGCGTGCGCTCCTTGCGTACCTTCGTCAGCAAAACAATTGGAAAAGTTCTCCAAGAGCCAGCGTCCTTGTCCTAGTGCTTGGAAGTACCAAAGTGTCAATTGATTTTCTTGTTGTTCCAACTTGAACCCACAAACTAAACCAGAGGCTAGTCCCGGTATCAGTCCGTAAAAGTCTCGTGGAATGCGATTGAAGAAAACAATTTCGTCGGCTCCGTCAACTTGCTGCTCCAGTCCGTATGCAGTTTTTATTGACTGTTGAAAAAATGACACGAAAAGGACTAGTTTTAGGAACAATGCAAACTTGCTACAAAATCCCCACTTATCCCTAATTGCCTTCAGCCAGCCTTTTTTAGTGAGTTCTTCTTGTATCTTTGTAATTGTTTCCTGCTGTTCTTGGTAGTTTTCGCTCTGAAGTCTCATTGCATACTCAGCAAGCCAGGAGTTTTTCCAATCGCCTAGCAGGAAATCAGCTAATTCCTTATATACAGGGTTTTTATCAAGAATAAAAGTAGATGAGTCAGTATCTATACCTTCAGAAGCAGCAATTTCTAATACAAATTCTCTCGCAAGGGACGAACAGGTAAAGAATTCTGAAGCCAACCATTTGCTTTCATCAGGTGATAGTTGCAATTGCGTGCAAATATTATCAACAAGGGTATCGGCATTTTGCAGAGCATGATTAAATTGCCCAAAAGCAAGCTGTCGCAGGTCGTTTCTAGAATTACGTAGTTTAGTTGTTCGCGTCCATGTTACTACCTGGTCTAGAAACCCATTACTTCCCCTCTCAATTAGCTTGATAGCGGGTAAAAATGTTGAATCAAGGTTCGATTGCACCTTGTCGCACTCGTCGAAAAACACGATACTGCAAGTCCGGTACATCAATTCATAGTAAGTAATTGACTGTGGACTTACGTGCGGTAGAGGACGAGTGAATATAGCAGCAGCTACTGTAGTTAAAATGACATCAACTGACGCAAGCTCGTTAGCATCTCGGTGTCTCGGACACTGCCCAATCAGCGGACAAACTCTTGCACCATTTCCATTGCTCTTGTTTTTATTATTACCGTTGTTGTTGGTGTTATCATCACTTTCTTCCAAGTCTTTTACTTCTCTTAAATCGAAGCAGGGAGGGGAAGAAGGATTTGAGGGCTGAAAGTATTGGCTTAAAGGACAAGCTGTAGATAAGTGCGTGAAGCCATCCATTCCACCATCTACACTATGCCAGTTCTCAAGATGAGTTTTTCGACTCCTTTGACCAATTACTACCGATACCCGTAAACCAACTTTTTTGAGTAAACTTGCCATTCTTAGGCACGTCACAACTTCGTTAAAGACAATACCAACTCGGTGTCCTTTTTGTGCTGCCGCTACAGTCAGAATTTCAATTAGCGTCGATTTACCTGCATTTAGCAGTCCAACCAAGTTTTTTACTCCGTCGAACACTATTGTGTCGATTTCAACAAATCCCATTCCTTGAAAATGCTCAAGGATGATATCTGATAAACGCCTCTTATAGTTTTGACCGCAGCGTTCATCTAGAAGATTTGCTGCCGACTCCATTTCTTTTCGTGTAACAGAGATTGCTTTGTTATTCTCACGATGTACTGATATAACCCTGCCTTGGTATATGGGTAAATCCTCTGGAATTCTGACGCTGTAAGTGTTTTCTCCAGACCGAAAGCGATATTCTTTACCGGGTTCTGCATATTTAACAGTACGCTGGCGATACTTCAATTTGTTACTAAGCAATTCCTCAAAACGCTCAAAACGGTTGCCCCAGATAGAAGGCATGGATTTTCGGGCGAACCGATAAGTTTTATCATCAACATCGTAGGCTCGGTACTTCGAGGGAATTTGACTGTATATCTTTAGCAATTGTTCTGTAACATCTTCGTTTGATAAATACGGAACCAACTGCCTGAGATTAAATAGCGTTCTCTTTGCTTCTGCTGTCTCTACTAATGAAGTTAATCGTGGAAACAAATAAAACCGATTAGAAATTAGAAACCACACAGAAATTGCTGTATCAATTTCAGATTGAATACCCAACTTTTCAATAGCAAACAAACATAACTCCAAATCGACTAACGCTTCAATTTGGTCTTTATGTAAATTTGTTTGTAACGTCAGGGATTTTGTCGCTTTGTAGCGCCAAGACCTTGTTTCTCTCATGTCTTTCTCCCTTTGTTTTTAGCGGGACTTTTATCATTCTTTGCGCTTTTTGAATCCAGAGGCTTACTTTTGGTTGAACTTGTATCACCACGAACACCAGCCAAAATTTGTTTACTTTTTGTGGGGCTTGTATCGCTACTCGCTTGCGGTTGAACGACGTGCTTACCCACTTTTTTCTTAGCTAATGCAAAAATGGCATCGTCAAAGACGGGTTTAACATTCTCCCACCGCCATCGCGATTTAAGTTCTTTAAGATAAGCAGGACGTTCTTTCTTTCGTTCCGTAGGGATAACGATATATCCAACATCCCATTCGGGTTCGTTGGGTATTGGTTCATCACCTAAATTCCTTACTAACAGATAGGGATTAGAGTAATCCTTCAAATCAAGCGCCCATACCTCACCCGACTCAAATTTAATTCTTAAGTCGTAGCGATCGCATTCTGGATAAAGTTCTACTTCCAGTCCCAAGTCTGTTAACTTCTGGTACAGTCGAATTTCCGCACGTCCGGGGTAAAACCAAAAGCGTTCGATGCCACGCTTAAGTTTTAGACAGTCCGGAGGTAGTTTTACTTTTCGCTTGAGTCTGCGTCCGGGTGGACAGCGATTACAGTTAGGGTTGGCAATTACTTGTTCTTGCGGATTTATTGATGCTAATGCTTGACAGTACGGGCAGCCATAAAAGTTTCCTTTTAACTGGTAGCAACTTGGTACGGGTTCGTAGCACTCATCTAATAAATCTGATAGCCCAATACCGAGTCCAAAAGACCCTTTCGCTTCCACGAACTCCTGGTTGGATAAAACAGGATGCTCAATAATAAATTTTCGGAACTTGGTGTAAATTTGTATTCCTTGTGGATGTGACTGACAGTGTTGAAATAATTTTGTTGCAATTCGAGATTGTTCTTGCGAGAGGACGCTTCCACCAAAAGCTTCTGCTAATTCAATCGCCAGTTCGGTAGGTTCCCCCAAAAAAAGCAGAGTGTCGTATCCGTCTATCTCGTCATCAATTTCCACTCCCCATTCTTCAAAGGGCTGCTCGCAAAGCTTGCAAAACTCTGGGACGCTAGCTGGCGCATCCCCTGGTTTCCCGCCCACTAAAAATGCTAAAACTACGCTGTCGTAACCCATCTGCAAGTTATGAGGGTAAGGATAAAGTTTCCCCTTTTTTGCTTGCACCTGAATTAGACCCGCAGAAATTTGCTCAAGTATGGGTATATCGAGTTTGACCACGATTTACTACCCCAAAAAACATAATTTTTACAATAGTAACTGATAATTAGTGAGTTGGATGTACAAAAAACTAATTTTTTTAAATATTTTTCCAATTATCGAGTTTAAGTTACAACTTGAGGTATTGGACTGTACTTATGGGAATGAATCCGACGAGGGTGCGTTGGAGCAGCTTGTAAAGAATTGTTACACCACAAAATAGCTGATTGCTAGTACCCATGTATTAAGTGAAATGGTAAATTAATGGCAGAAGGGATTGGAGGAGCAGGTGATGACCGACTTGGAAAAAGCTAGACACGCGGCTGAAGTTTTTGCTAACTATGAATTTCGGAAGATTACCGTATGGATGGTTGAAGAAACTCGAAAAAACTATCAGGTATTTGGGCATACCGAATCTTCTATTGACCTAGATAGGATTAGTCATAAGAGCAAGCATTCGTACATAGTGAATGTTGTGGGCGGCATAGGTACTCAGTACACAGCAGAAGAGGCTTATCTCATAGCGCGTTCTTTGGAAAGGGGGGATTAAGCACATTCAAATACCCCGTTCGCATTGGGACGGGGTATCAAGGACGGTAGAACGCTTAAATGTTTTAGGGAGTGGCTTTTTGTTATGGGATTGCTCTGGATTAAGCTAGCTCAGTGCTTTTACGAACAGGAATATTAAGTACTAAATCTTCTAGACTTGATGATCTAAAATGATTTTTTACTCTCTCAATTACACTTGGTTTAAGAGGGTTGGAAATTGGTAAATTAGCGTATTTTAAGTAAATTGTTACAGCTACTTGTCGTTGCGGGGAACGATTAACTACGCCCACAGCCAACATCCTATCAAAATCTTCTTTCCTAATATAAATTTCACAATCAATGCCAAATTCATTTACTAATTTTTCAAAGTATTGTTTATACTGTATTTCTTCTCCATTAAGATTCGCAGAATTGTATAGTTTATTCATTCTATCCATATTTTGAGCTTTACTAGTAAAACTGTACCACGTAAATGTTTTTCCCAATAGTAGAAACTATTTCGTATATGTGTTTATTTAATGCCCAATTGTATACCATCTAAAAAATCATTTGTTATTTGACAGTCTATGTTGTACGTGTAATTTTTTCCAATTGGATTATCACTCATAATTTATCCTATTTAATCAACATAAATATACACGCTAAAACCTACCGAATATTTTTAACGCAGATATATCATAATTAATGAATTTATAATATTTAATCGCTCTTTGTATTTAAAATAACTAACATTATCTCACCTTGTAACGGCGTAACGTAACAAAACCATATATCAAAAAAAAGCTGTAACAGAACGCATTTACAGGAGTTACAGCCGTCTGTTACAGTTACAGTTACAGGTTAAGTTACAACAGCTTGATTCCTAGTCCGTCATCTGAGATATCTATATTTTCCGCTTCAAGTAATTCTAAAAAGACATCTTCAAGCGCGGATTCGTTATTTAGTAACCCTAATCTACTAAGCATCATTGCAAAAGCATTGTCGCGTTTGTTATATAAAGAACTGCGATAGTAGAACCATTGACCGGCTTCCTTATTTTCTAACCAATCAAGAACTTTTTGAGCATTTTCTGATAACTCAATTGCTGCAATAGTGGATTGAATAACTGTATCTTGATTCTGAATATCAGCAAATTTTACATCACCAATATACTCGCCCTTGTCTCTGTTAAAAGCAGAATAGTTAGTAAGCTTTGGTAAGGAGTACCATTGAGCGGTTTTACCAAAGTAAACGGCTCTATTACATTCGCTTTGGTCAACTAATTCTGCAATTTCTTCCGTGTCAAACTTCTTAAATAATGACGCTCTCTTCCAGCTATCTACTACTGATAAATTGTTGCTGGTAACTAACACAATTGGTGTTAGCTGACTAATACCTGATGTATCGCTGCCATTGGCACCAACAAAAGGAGTTTGAGCGACAAACCAAACATTTTTACCACTGCTACCACCACAGGAAGTAATGCCGATTAACTTATCAGTTAAAGTGGTACATTTGGCTGTTTTTAATCTTGCGCCAATAATCGTTCCTTCATCAATGACAAGCAGCGCTCCGTTATTTTCAACCGCGAACGCATCATAATCGAACATCGCAGCTTCAAACCACGCTGCAACTGTTTGAGGTTTAGCACTTTCGCAGTGCAGCGGTTTCTCAACGTCCACAATTCCTTCAAAATATCCGCTTTCTTTGGGGTCTACTTTTCCATTAACAAGAAAGATTTTCTTATCTGGATGCTTCCGTTTGACTTCTCTTAAAGCATTAGCCAGTAACATCCCCTTACCAGAACCGCCCAGACCAACAATAAAAATATTGCTAATGCGGTCTGTCATCTCACCCACAATGTCAATTTCTTTATCATCCGTACTGCTCCAAACATCTACTTGAGTTTGCACAAATGGTTCGGGGACAGACGCAATCTTATTTGGAACGCTTAATACTGGCTGTTGCACTCCCAAAGCGACGGATTGAGTCAATGCCATTTGTTCGGAGTAACCTTTGAGTTGTTTATTGCAAGTCCTAAACCAGCTTTCAGCAAAGGGTGATAATTCTACTCCAGTTTCTTTAGCAAAGCTCAATTCCTCAATTACAGTTTCTTCTCCAAACTGCTTAACGTAAGTCCTAAATTGGTCTTCATCTAACAAGAATGCATTACAACCACAGTCCCGCACCAATCGCAATCTTTTACCAATGTTTTTGGATGCATCCCAGGCTGATTTTATGCACCAAACAGCCGCTATTCCACCCAACAATTCAACACCAAACGCAATACCTGCACCACCAGCTAACACACCTCCAATAATAGAAGCAGCCATGCCTGTATTAGATGCTTTGCGTTCTGCGATTAGCTCCCAATGCTCAATATCCTTAAAATCGCCCTGCGGGTCAAAATTAGTCATGACAATTAATTGATAACAATATTGGACATAGCGAGTTGGGGAATTACACCCCCTATTGGTTTTTAAGCTTGCCCGCTTTATGTATTTCTTAATCTCTTAAATCGCGAATTATTTGCACAATAATCTTGCGTAGTTTGAGCAAGAATTGCACCGCGCCAACAGTTGTTACTGCTCTAATAATGTTTTCCCAATCAATTTTTGAGAACTGCTGATACTGGACAATATCTAACAGTTTCCAAACATCTCCACCGCCTTTAACTGGGGGAAAGACAGTCAAACATAGGAAGAAATCTACAACGTATACACACACGCCTAAGATGATGAGAAAGCGTAACACTTCAGTGCTGCAACTATTTCTTAATTTCTTAGCTAACTTAACTTCCCATGAGTCATTATTAGACGATGCATACTGATTTCTACCCGCTTTCTGTATGTTTTTATCTAGAAATTTCTCATGTCCTAGTAGTTCAGAAGGAATTAATTCTAGTATTTGAATCCCAGCCCATAACAATGTACCGAATCCAAAATTAATGAAGCGCATGAATAAGCTAAAAATTCCACCAATTACCCACAAGCTTGATAAGAAATTAGTTAGGTCTGAATATGTAATTCCTCTAAAATACCGCGCTGCAATAATTTCATAAGGCTTGATGTTGGCGAGGATAATACTAATAATTATTCCCGTTATCACCCAAATTAATATTTGCAACATGAACGGCGGTTTTTGAGTACCGTTGTAGTTGTAGGTTCTAGTGTTGTCAGACTTGCTGCTGCTTGATTTATTTCCACCTAATCCCATAATTACTTGTCCTCAATAATGTTTACTGGCTGTGAATATTGCGAACCTCTGAACCTAGATAACCGAGATTGAACCAAATCGCGATTGCCAGTGTAAGCGGTATAGCTTACTGCTCCATCTTGGTTAATTACCCCAGTGACCCCATGCGCGTCGCAGACTACAGTACCGGAGGGTAAATATTTCCCTGAAATCCTATCCTTGGGCTTATCTCCTTCCTTCAAACCTGTAAAATAATGGGTTCTATTACGGTATTCTTTACCCACAACAGGAAGACATGATTTATACCTTTTATTGGCTACTTCTTCCTGACGTTGTTCGTATTCAAATTGACGGTTTAGGGCTTCAGCTTTTGCTTCCCTTGCCTTGATATCAGCACGGATTAAATCTGTTCTGGCTTGATGCTTTTGGATAGAGGGAATTGATGCTATAGCACCAATTACCAACAATCCGCCAAACATAAGGTTAGATGGCTTAATCCCAAGGTCTAGAAGGGATTCGCGAAACTGTTCGTATTTTTCTTTCATAGTTAAAAAATAGGTTGTTTTAATGCAGGATGTTTGGGGACACAATGTCAAAGAGCATCCTTACTGAGTGAGAGCTTGCAGCAACCATTGCTTTTCGTGATAGCTCAACTCATGCAGCCTATCGACAACCTCTTCCGCTTCTGATGATGGCGCTGAGTTGGTTGGTTCTTGCTGCCAAGCCTCATGAGCGATACGGGCAATTAACCATAATGTGTCCGCTTCCGAAATATGGTCTAGACCCTCTCCCCAACTCTCAGTCATGTCTCTCAACAAGGCATTATTATTGACATCTAGAGAGTAGTATCCAAGTGGTTTTGACATTGCTGTATAATCCTTCGTGTTGTATTTGTTTGCGGCAGATGCATCCCAGCACTTCCCGGATTCGCGGTCTGGGGAGTGCTTGTTAATTTTCTGAGCGTAACTTTATAGCTGCCTCAATAAAGTGCCATGCATCAACTAAAGACACATCGGCTAGTACGCAGGCTATCAAGAACTAGTTTTTGAAAATCTTCTTGATTGCAAAGCCATTTAAACGTAAGTGCCATTGTGCAATCGGGAGGGTAAGCAAATCCATTATTGACAATCCCCTTTAAGTCTTTTGATTAAGTCATCGCCAAAATTTACAAGCAAGATGCTAAATAACTGACTACAGTTATCAATGCCAGTTTGTGCAAGTATTTTTTGTGCTTTGTCGGTATGTTTTGGGTTAAGTACTATTCGTTTCTGTGTCATTTTTAATCGTCAAAATCCATCAACATTTGTTTTGCAGATAGGGAGCGTTGTGGGTCAACCTGTACCCTTCTGTCCGACTGTGGTTTAACTTGTTCCTCTGCACCCATACTTGGTTGCGCCACAACCTTATCTGGATGTAGTTGGTCTGGTTTTATCAGTGGCTTATCTATAACCTTGTTTAGTTGTAGTGCAACCCCATCTGGATGTGATGTAACCGGAGATTGCCGAAGATAACCGTTAGTGGCTTCTATAAACTCCCGTTCATATCGCATTAACAGGAGTTTAAAAAGTTCGGTGTAAGTCTCAATCGGTGTTTGATTCAGAATTCTGTTGCAAGCCTCTTGAGTCGCACCCTTCAAAGTGATTCGGGGGCTACTCATGCTGCAACTACCTCCACATCGCCACCGCAGAGATGAATCAAAGCATTAATGTTTGCTTCTTGAGGTGATGGGAATACTAATTGCCCGTCTTTACCTTCCAGTTGAGGGCGTAGTAATTCAACACTGCCACCCATCCAAACAATGTTGTTAACATCATCCAAATAGGCATCAGCAGCAGACATGACAGTTACGCGGATTGCCTTAAACCAAGCCTTAACACAGTCATCAAAAACAGGCTCAAAACTGCGGTCTGGACGATTTCCGATGTAACGTTTCCCGTTCGCAATCGCGTCCATAATATCGGCAGTTTTCATTGTCTTTTGTGCCTTTACATAGTCGGTGTCAAGAATTCCTTTAGCTAGAGCAATACCTCCGCGATTATCAAAAGAATCGCGCCAAAGTATATCCAATTCCCCATCCTCAAACGTTGCGATTACCGCATTAACCGTTCCACCGCCAATATCAATTAACAATGTTCCCTCAGTTTGAGGAACAATACCTCTTATGTATGCATAATGTAAAGCTGTGTCAGATTCGCGGTGAAATTCAATATCCGTAAAAGATGCAATTCGCGTGCGTTTATTAACACTGTACTCATGAGTACCCAAAATAGCTGTTCTAATCCAAGTCTCTGCCGACTTGGAAAATGCGGGGACAAGCATTGAAACCGAACCCTCAAAACCGTCAGGTGTATTTGCAAGCAACATTGGTAAAAATATTTCCGCTTGATTTTTACCCGCTTCCGCCGCACTCAAACAGTTTGGCTGTCTCCCAGCTTGGCGACCTAGTTTAAAGAACTTGCCTTTAACTTCCACCAAGGGGCTATCGTCCGCTGTTAAACCATCGCGGACATCACCTTTGTGGGTAACGTCTACAATCAAAGAACGCATTTTATTAATGCTTGCGGGTTTATTCCCCACAACAGCAGTTAAAACGCTAAAGTTACCGATATCAGCGCAAAGTGTATCCATAATTTCTCCTTCATGACTAGTAACAGCCGTTTCGGGCTGATGCTAATCAGCAGGAAGATTGGCTCTGCCCTTTCCGTTCTACTTTCACGCTTGTTCCTGAAAAGGGGCGCTGTCGCCTTGCCTTTTTGTTATTCACTGCGTCAACGAGCCGCTTCAAGTCATAAGGCTGGCTTAAATTGTTAGATTGCTTAAACATTGATTATACTTGGCTTTCAGATTTATTGAGAGGGGTGGGAAGACGACAAAAGCGGCGTTGCGCTTCCGTCCTCATCCATCCAAAGAGCGTTCCTCTGTGTCCGTTACATTTCTAATATAGCTCTATAGCTCCATAATATTTATAGCTCCATGACCATAATTACTTATAGCTCCATAGCTCCACCATAAGTAACACGTATACATTATGTATATTAGAGCTATAAAGCTATATATTAAGTAATGCCTAGAGCTAAAGATGTTGTTTATGTACGCGCTCGCGTACCAAAGAATATTCACCTGCGCTTTAAGATTGAAGCGCTCAAAGCAGGGAAGGATATGGACAAAATTATCAATGAACTGATTGAAAAGTGGCTTGCAGAAGTTGCCCCCGACTTTGACCCGGAGGAAGATGAACGAGAACAACCCGCCAAACAAAAAAGATAAGAAACCAGAAGATGATTCTATTCGTGATTGGCGTGACCCATCTAAGCCACGCGACCCAGAAGATGACTTGATTGTTGACGGATGGCGAAGGCGAGCGGATGGAACTTTTGAGAAAATAGAGAATAAAGAAGAGGACGAAAAATAATGTATTGCGTATGTGATTCAGTAATTGATTTTGATGCCCATACGGCATACAAAGCGGAAGATATTGAAAATTTAATATCTCAAGTACAACAACTCCTTGCAGAAAATAAAACCGCAAAACCAGTAGTAGTTTTAAAAAATGCACATTATTTGACTACTAAAGCTTTTGCAGTTCTTAACAATTACATTCGCAATTCACACTCGACCGTGAGCTTAGTTATCGTTTCTAGTGATAGGGCTAAAATCTTCCCTCCATTGCTTGAATTTATAGAATCGGCGGATGTTGCTTAATTGGTGTGGCGGCATCTCGCGAGTACGTCAATTGCCTCTCACTTCCTTCATATTTACCTATTATTTGTATTTTTTCGGATGACCCAAATGCTTAGTGTAGAAGCGAAACCAATAAAAGCGATTGCCCCATTTTTCGTTGCGATTGGGGAGCGAAATTGGGACAAGTTTTGTAAATTAGAAAAAGAATTTGTTGCCCAATATGGTATAGAAGCGTGGCAATACGAGTTTAACTTTCGCATCAAGCCAGCTTTAGATAAAGATTCTGACCGTTGGCTACTGATTCAATGGTGCGGGGGTGAAGTTGTTGAGATGGAAGCGGTTTAAAACCGATGCCGGAAGCACGAACCAATGCGCTCTCCGGAAGTGGGGTGTTTCTAATGCAGCAGCCCGAACAAGAACGTAGGAGAAAAATATGGTTAGTTTCAAAGAGTTAATAGAAGACAGCAAGGAAACTTTCGGCGATAGCTCATCCATACGGTTGACTATCAGTGACGTTTCTTGGGACAGTTATGAATTGATACTCGCCAAACTAGAAGACAATTCACATTACCGAGTTACTTATTTAGATGAAGTATTAGAAATCGTGTCACCTTCCAAAAAACATGAAAATGTTAAATCTCGAATCGGGTTCCTTTTAGAATTTTATTTTTGTAAGAAAAAAATAAACCACTTTTCAATGGGTAGCACGACTGTTAGAAATCGGTTGAAGCAAGCTGGGGTAGAACCGGACGAATGCTACTGTTTTGATGATGATGAAAAAGAAATCCCGGATTTAGCTATAGAAGTAACTATTACCAGCGGTAGCATCAAAAAATTAGAAACTTATAGCAGGTTGGGAGTAACAGAAGTTTGGTTTTGGAAGAAAAATAAATTTAGCCTTTATTACCTGCGCGATTTAAAACAATTCGCACTTAACTTTGGTTATGAAGAAATCCAATCTTCTGAGCTTATACCAGAGTTGAATATTGCATTTTTATCTGAATGTGTAACTATTCCAAACCAAGTAGATGCTTGGGAACAATTTGAGCAGGGGATTTGACTAATATCATAATCATAATTGATATCAATTGTACAAAAAGGAGTTATAAAAATTAAACATTCTCCTCCAGACAACGAAAAATGGAATCTACAACTAGAAGACAAGTATTACTTAAAGCAATTCACGAGCGGCTAGAAGAAGCTTATGATGACACCTTAGAAGATGTCATATAACTTTTAGATATCCGCAAAAAAGAAGATTTAGAAGACATTAAAGCCGTACAAGAAGGTCGGGAAGATATCAAAAGAAATGGCTCTATTTCTTGGGAACAAGTAAAACAAGAATTAGCTAGTGAATGAATATCAAATAGAATGCACTCTCCTATTGAATTAAATTAAAAACATGACTGCTAATCAACCAAACTTGTCTGAACTAGCAACTCAAATACCAACAAGTAAAGTTGTTTCATTCTTAACCGCAATTGACAATGAAGATTATTCGGAATTTAAAAAGCTTGAGCTAGAATTTTGTTCTATTTACAGCGTAGAAACATGGGAAGACGTATTCAATTTCCGGGTAATGCCAGCATTAAGCAAGACTTCTAAAAGATGGCTACTAGTTCAAAAATGTAGTAAAGGATATACGGTTAAAAAAGTGGTTTGAGCCACAATGAAAAGCAATGACTCAAGCAAAAATAGCCAACAGAGAAACGATTATAAGATGAGCGATTATAAAGAATTAAATGAAGCGGAATTGCGAGAATATGTAAAATCCCATCCCCAGGACGAAGAAGCTTTTCAATACTATCTCGCAATAGTTAGAAAAAAACCTGGTGTTGTAGTTGGGAAAGATGATAATGAGCGATTGATAGAAGAATTAAGAAAAAGAATTTAACCAATTAACAAATGCCATAACACAGTTTATTTATTCTTCCTTCATAGAAGATATGACTCAAACAACAAACAATACTGTAACATTCTCTGAATTCGCCAACTGGGTACCTGAGAACAAACAATATGAATTACATGATGGGATAATTGTTGAAGTAGCGCGACCAATTGGTAAACATCAAAATATTGTAGGATTTTTAGCTAGAAAAATAATTGTGGAGTTTGACCGTTTAAATTTACCTTACCTTATTCCGTCAAAAGTATTAGTTAAACCAGAAGATAAAGACTCGGCTTACTACCCCGACGTGCTGGTATTGGATAATCGTAATTTAAAAAATGAACCCTTGTTTGACCAAGTATCTACAGTTTCGAGCAGCGAATCAATACCATTAGTGGTAGAAGTTGTAAGCACTAATTGGCATGACGATTATGCTTTGAAACTTGACGATTACGAAACTATAGGCATACCAGAATATTTAATTGTTGATTTTTTGGGTAAGGGAGGTAGGCAATTTATTGGTAATCCAAAACGCCCAACAAAAAGCCGTTTGTCAATTAGAAAATGGTGAGTATAAAAGTACTTTATATAGAGATGATGAAGTAATTAAATTAAAAACATTCCCAGAATTAAAACTGACCGCCAACCAAATTTTTCAATACTCTACTATAAATTGAAAACCAAAAATATAAATCAATATCATCTTACTGCTCCAAGCAGTTCCTTTAACCCCATTGCGATTGCCCCAGCCGCTACGCACATTGGGGTATTTTTTCGCCTAGTTTTAGCCCGATACAATAAAAACCTGATTCAGTTTTAATTAAAAGATTTAAGAGTTTCTTCCCAGTCTAAAACATCGATTCCTTTTTCTTTAAATAGTGATATATGTTTTATATTTGTAGTAGCAATAGTGATTTTATCAAAATTATTTAATTGAATAATAGCTTGGGATACTAAAATTACATCACCGTCTAAACTATCGTTGCTTGCTGTTGGCTTTCCTTTATTTCTTGTCCAAGCCCATAACTCAGCAGCTTTTTGCATTACTGCTGAATTAAGTGGAATTAGCCCAACTTCTTGATTGAATTTATTAAGCCGGTCAATACTTTTCTGTTTTCCAGTCCTCAATAGTTCGCGACGAAGTTCATAATCAGTTATTTCTGCTACTTTGATAACCGTTTCTTTATCTAGGGATTTTAACCATTTTTGAACACCTGGCTTTATTCTAGGATGTGTTAATTGACTTAATGGGTGAGCATCTGGAACTATAACTTGATTCATGTAAATAATTAAAAAGATGCTCGATTTTTCTTTAATGCATTTTCAATTTCTGGGTATACCTCTTCATCGTAACCCGATTCATCGGTCATCCATTCATCTACAAGATTAATTGCATTTTCTAAAGAATTATCTTTAACTTCCGATTCATTTTTAACTTCGTCATATTCTTGATGTTTCTTTATTTTGGTTAAAGTTGTCGATAAAGACGTTACTGGTTGCACCGAGGTAAATTCTGACTCTAACCCTATATAGGTATTTATGTAATATGTTTCAGTGAATTGACCTTGTAAGTTACTTGGGTATTGTTGACTATTGATAGTAGTCCGATAAGGAGAAAACGTTTTCTTTTGAATCAATTCATCAACTTTTTGTTTAACAAGAAGTAATTCCCGTAAAGAAAGAGATTCTAAATGTTGAATAAAAGAATTCAGTATCGAGGTTTTAGCCATATTTACTAAAATATTTTAGTTTTATCTATATACTATCTGAAACTAACAGCTTTGTGGTAGGAGCAAATGCTCCATTGTGCAGATGGTAGAAGAATTAAGATGGCATAGCGGCTACCACTTAACCGATGCTACCGCACACGGTAACAGCAGCACCCGGCAGCTAATCAAAAGAAGGGTTTATTTATATGAAATTAATAACCGAAAACAATATGCATCTTGGACGGTAGACAATGTATAGACGAGCGTATAGATGTAACTGCTCTCCTGCGTTAATAGCCCTGTATGTCAACAGTGTGAGAAGTGTTGCTAACTTGACCTTATAAACAACGGTTATCAAAAATCCCTGAAAGACCGATAGAGTCGTCCTGACTACAAATAAGTAAATTAAATACGGGGAAGGTGGTAAGATATTATTGCACGTTTCCACAAGGCTTTGAGGCAGTTTGTACACGATACTCATCTAACGTGTAATTATCTTCTTTAATAAAAAAATATCGGGGTTATGAAGGTAAACGGCAATGGGCAAGGGAAGATTTTAACTGCCGAAGAAATGCAAAGATTGTTTACGCACGGGTTTACAAAATCGCGGGATAAAGCTTTGTTTGCCATTTGTTTGTTTTCTGGCTGTCGCATTTCTGAAGCCCTGGCGTTAAAAACTACTGATATCAAAAATTTAACTATTACTTTCCGCAAGTCTACCACTAAAGGTAAGTTAAAAACCCGTGTAGTAGACATTCAGCCTGCTTTAGCTGCTATTTTGGAAGATTATACTCCCCGCAAAACTCCTCATAAGGCTTTGTTTCCGGGTAAGCATGGTGTCAGCGAGCATTTGAGCCGTTTTATGGCTGATAAGATTTTACGTTCTGCTTGCAAGCGTATTGGTGTTGATGGTGCTTCTACCCATAGTTTCCGCAGAACTGCTTTAACTCAAATGTGTAATGCTGGTGTTCCTTTACGTCACATACAGGATATTAGCGGGCATAATGATTTGGGGGTTTTACAAAAATATCTGGAAGTTAGTCCTGAAGACCGGAAGAAGGCTATTTCTGTGATTGGGTTTTAAATAAATACGGGGTGAGCGTTACGATAATAATGAGGGGTGTTGCTCACCTTCTCGCTCTGCGTTACTAACAAGAGTACGGCAGATTATTTAAAGGAGAAATATGGGAGAAGCTAAACGTAGAAAACAGCTAGACCCAAATTGGGGTAAGCCAAAATCCACAGGACTATCAATTGAAATAGTCACACAAGAAGAAGAGAAACTGGAAATATTTTCTACTGTTATTGGTGAAGATAAAACTAAATTACAAGAATGTAAATTAATGGTTGGATATTGCATCAATTTTGACTCCGAAACCAAAATTCCAATTGTTATAGTTCCTTTTATAAACGGGGAAAAACTTGATAAATTAAACTCTCATGTTTTATCTAAGGAAACTCTACTTACTAAGAAATACTCCCATGACGATATTTGTCTTTTAGCTACTAAGTCAGCAATTAAAAGATTCAGCATAAAAGAAATTCATGAAATGGCTATGTTTAATTCTTTTGGTAACAAGCCAATTTTGATGACCGAAACAATATAGATATTCAATACTTATAAAGAGTAACTGTTACGGCGGAGAGGTAAGTGCTAGATTATTTACTCAACAATGCCAATTACTTCAAAATTTTTGTAAACTTGTTTTCCAATCTGTCAAAACTTTGGGGGAAATATGTTTACCCCGCTCCTCGATTAACTTATCAGCCATTGCTTCCACCTCTATCACTGTTTTGTGTTTAGTTTCTACCATCTCACCGAATAATCGCAGTGTTCTGGTATAGGCAATGTTGTATGTTTTACAAGTTTCAACAACTAGCCCGTCATCACTGGCGCAAATAAGCAACTGATGACGGGCAATGGCAATTGTAGAACGGTCTGCGGCACTCAAGAGAGGTTTTTTTGCGCCAAATTCTAGAAAACTGGCGAACATTTCTTCTGTTGAGAGATTGAGCGCTGTTAGGTAAGTTTTTGCGGCTTCACGGGTGGGAAGTTCCAGTTGATCTGAGTCCAGAACTTCCTGGGCAATGTACAACGGCTTATAGTGCTGTTCTAACCACTCCCACTCGTTTAGCCAGCAAAAATCAATGAGTGCTGTTGCGTCAAGAATTGTTCCTTTTCCTTTAAACGACTTCATAAACCTTATTTTCTTGACGACGTACCCGCAGTTTTTCAACAGTTAAGTTGAGAAGTTCTGCTGCTTTCATTTCTGAAATCTTGCCCAAATTTAAGGACTGCCAAATTAAAAATTCATAACGTTCATTTTCTGGATAATCCTCCGTAGCTAGTGCTGGTGGTAATTCCATTGAATTTTGCAAAGATGCACCATCATGTTGCTTTTTATAGATTGCACAGATTTTTGCTTTTTCTTTAGCAAAATCGATAATTTCCATTTCATTTAAACGGTGCAAAATGACTAAGTAACTCACCCGAAAATGCCGTTTTAGTTTGACAATATCCTTGGTAAGGGCGTACATCCGCTCAAATTCAGCTTGAGGAACAAGTAGATGACCTGCAAAGTAATTAGCAACCTGCTCTCGTGCTTTTTCTTCATATGAAGTTCCTTCCTCAACTAAAGTGTCTTGGTACTCTACTCGGTGAAAAATTAGGTGTCCAATCTCATGGGCAAGGGTAAATAATTGACGTTCGATGGTGATGTTATGGGTATTTACCAAAACAAAAGCACCGCTCACTTCACTACAGGCACTGAGACCAAAGAAACCTTTAATGGGAACGGAGGAGCGTAAAACTTTTAAGCCGATTTCTTCTACAGATTGAAACAGGTTAGCAATAGGAGCATCTCCCAATCCCAAACGGTGACGAAACTGAGCAGCAATTGCTTGAATGCGTTTTTCATTACCTGAGACGCAGTGACAAGGTGTGCTTTCTGGGGTATAGGTCGGATAACCTACCGCTTCTTCTAGAGCCTTATAAGTTTGCAGCATTCGTAGCACTTGAGCCGCAAACTGGTGGGTATTTTTGGCGAATGTTACATGAGCGCGGAACCGGAAGTTGGGTAATCCTTCACCTTGTGAGCGTAACAAATCATCGAGTGTAATGCCCAAAACACTTGCCAGAGCAGAGAGGATTTTGCTGTCTGGTAAAGTTTTGGCGTTCTCGTAGTTATTGATACTCTGGCGAGTTACCCCGGCTTGTTCTGCAAGTTGTTCTTGAGACAAGCCCAGACTTTTACGGTAGCGGATCAGGTTCGCAGCAATGATCTCTTTCATGGCTGATTATTGAGTGCGTTAGCGTAGCGGCTCCGAAGGAGCATCGCTAAAGGTATAAAAAAAATATGTCAAAGCTGTTGACAGCATTTTTCTTAATTATAATAGAAAATGTCAAAGCATTTTTACATATATCTGAAGGAGGTGATAAAGATATGGCAAAGAATACAGGCAAGGGCTATCGCCGTGGTGCTGTGGACAACCGCAGCCAAGCTTACAATCCTGCTACCGAACAATGGGTGAAGCGTAATGCTGAAACCGGACAGTTTATGGACGTGAAGCAAAGCGGAGAACCTTTTAAAGGTGTTCGTAAGGAGGACTAATAACGCGCATTGCGTCCAGTGTGAAGACTGAACGCAACTCAGTATAGGTCTTAGGTTTCGTTTATTGAAGGGGTGGTTTACATTCATAGCCCACTCCTTCAGTTTTCTTCATTATCTTAGTCGTAATTAATTAATTTTATTTTTATAACTTAAAAAATTAACTATGGTTCCATTAAAGTGGGTTGATGCAACTGATTTAATTACATGGGCAAATAGGCTAGATGCTCGCGCACGAATTCCCCAGTTATTACGCTTACTAATTCATGCTACAGTCCAGCAACCCCAACGTGTTGGTTTTCCATCTGGTGAGAGTATTCAAGTAGGGGGATGGGATGGCATTGTAGACGCACCATTAGGCAATAGTTTTGTTCCTAATGGCTATTCAGTATGGGAACTTGGAGTTAACAAAGATATAAAGGGGAAGGCAGATGGTGATTATAAGAAGCGTGCTACTAATTCTTTAGGATTGGTTTGTGCTGAAACCACCTTTATTTTCGTTACTCCCCGACGGTGGGGTAATAAGGATAAGTGGGAGAGGGAAAAGAAAAGAGAGAGAATATGGGCTGATGTACGGGCTTATGATGCTGATGACTTAGAGCAGTGGTTAGAACAGGCTCCTGCTGTTCATGCTTGGTTAGCTGGGTTAATGGGTAAGTGGTCGGAAGAAGCTCAGGATATCGGCAGCTTTTGGGATGAGTGGCAAAATTCTACTTCCCCAGTAATGAGTACACAGTTATACCTTGCGGGTAGAGAGAAAGAAGTTGAAGAAGTACACAATTGGTTGCAAGCAGAACCATCAAAGCTTACTATCCAAGCAGATACCTGTGAAGAAGTAATTGCATTTTTTGCGGCGGTTATTCATCAAATGCCACAGGAACAAAGTGTAGAATATTTATCTCGGTGTATTATTGTTCAGAATGAGTCCTCATGGCGGTATTTTGCTAGCACCCAAGAATCACTAATCTTAATACCAGCATTTGAGCAACCAAAATTTTTACCAACAAAGCATCATATTTTTATCCCCATTGGTAGAGAAATTAGACCTGGCTTAGATGGATTAGTGCTTTCTCGTCCTGATAAAACAGAATTTAGGCAGGCTTTGATAAGTATGGGGATATCAGAAGAACGAGCTTATAACTTAATTAAAAATTCTAAACGAAATCTCAACGTTTTACGGCGGCTAATTGCAGTTGCACCAGAATTACATACTCCCGATTGGGCAAAACCAGAAAATGTGCGATCGCTAATTCCAGTTTTACTGGTTGGAGCATGGGATGATACACAAGAAGGTGACAGAGAAGCGATCGCCAAACTAGCTCGCAAATCTTATAAAGAAGTTGAAGCAGATATATCACGCTGGGTAAATAGTTCTGACCCTCCTGTTCGACGACTAGGAAGTGTTTGGCAGTTAATTTCCCGCGAAGATTCATGGCATCTTTTATCACACTTTCTTGTTCGTGACGACCTGGAAGAATTTAAAAACGTTACCCTCTCGGTTTTAGGAACCCTTGACCCACGATATGAGTTACCTTTAGAACAACGATATGCAGCCAGCATATATGGTAAGGAGTTGCCGAACTCAGGTTTTCTTAGAGAAGGACTGGTAGAAACTTTGGCGATTTTAGCAACACGGGAGCTACCTCCGGAAACTCAAGATATAATATCCGCGCAGCAAAGGGTCACTGGAATTATACATCAGTTGTTAAGTTCCCATGTTGGCTGGCAGATTTGGGCATCACTAGCATATTTTTTACCTACTCTCGCAGAAGCCTCACCAGAAGCATTTTTGGAAGCTGTTGACGAAGGGCTGTCAGGAGATAATCCCATCTTAGTGGAATTATTTTTACAAGAGGAATCTTTTGGTGCTGCTGCTCCTCACACGGGCTTGCTTTGGGCTTTGGAGGTGCTTGTTTGGGAACCGCAATATCTTTCACAAGTTACGCTGATTCTTGGAAAACTTTCTAGACTAGACCCAGGCGGAAAAATTGTCAATCGTCCATTTCGTAGCTTGTGTGAAATTTTTCTATGCTGGAATCCTCAAACACCAGCTAATTTGGCTCAACGCTTGCGAGTTATTGATACACTTATTACTCGTGAACCAGATATTGCATGGCAAGTTATATATAACTTGCTTCCAGAAATTAGCGGCGGTATTTCACACCCAATTTATAAACCTCGTTGGCGAGATTGGAATGCAGACTCTACACCAAAAGTTACTGGGGCTGAATACTGGAAAAATATAGATGCTATTATGCAGCGAGTTCTTTCTAATATGGGGACTGATAGTAAAAGATTGTGTGATGTAATTAAGAAAATAGAATCTCTTCCACCTCAATTACAAGATAAAAGTATTAATCATTTACTTGCATTAGATACCACCAATATCCCACAAAAAGACTTAGCAATAATCTGTGATACCCTGAGAGAAATAATTCACAAACACAAAAAATATTCTGATACTAAGTGGGCATTACCTACGGATTACCTTGACAAATTTTACTTGCTATACCAAAAGTTTGAACCCAAAAATATAATATATCGTTATTCCTGGTTATTCTCCTTCAATCCTAACTTCTTATATTGTATTCATAAAGAGCGTATTTATGGCGATTGGAAAGCAAGAGATAGAAAAATTAAGCAGGCTCAAACAGCAGCAGCGAGGAAAGTTTACTTTCAAGCTGATATAAATGTTCTTTTAGAAATGGCAGAGATTGTTAAAGAGCCTAGTTTGTTAGGTGTAGCAATTGCTAATATAGAAACGATTACAGAAGAAGTTGAAATAAGCTTACTTCAAGAAACTCTCGGAAATGAGAAAAATCCACTTAATGTTTTCGCAATAGGATTTATACGTCGCCGTCTTGAAAATTGTGGATGGGATTGGGCAGAAAATATCCTTTCTTACGCACAAAATAACCATTGGTCTGCACAACAAGTAATCAATTTTTTCTATGCATTGCCGTTTGACAAACGCACTTGGGATTTGTTAGTTCCCTTCGGTGAGGAATTAGAAAATTTATATTGGCAGACTATTTCCGCAGGTTGGGTAAAAAAAGATGACTGTGAAAAAGCAAGTGTTAAGTTGTTAGATTTTAATCGCCCCTATGCAGCACTAAACCTAGTCGGTTTATATTATGATGATAAAACTCAATTCTTACCGTCAAACTTATTGGTAGCTATCCTTGAAAAAGTCGTCTCAGTTGACCCTTACACAGAAAAACCAGTACCTGATATCAATCTTAGTAATCATTACATTGAAGAGATTTTTGATGTTCTAGAAAAAGCAGACAACATTGAAGATAACAAACTTGCTGTTTTGGAGTGGATGTATTTACCGTTACTGGTTAATTCCAAACGACAACCTAAACTTCTTTACCAAGAACTTTCCAGAAACCCTCTATTTTTTGTATATATTTTGAACTTTGTGTATAAGCCAGAAGATGATAGAGATGAAGCAATGGAAATTGATCAAGCTACTTTAACTCGTGCGAATTTAGGATATGAATTGCTTGAATCATGGCATCAAGTACCTGGTCTTAAAGAAGATGGGACTGTTGATTTGGAGCAATTAAGAAATTGGGTATTACAGGTAAGGGCAGCCAGCCAGGAAAGCGGTAGGAGTAAAATAGCAGATATAAAAATTGGTCATGTTTTAGCATATGCACCGAAATCACGAGAAAGAGTCCCTCTTTGGCAAATATATCTTTTCTGTATGGCTATAGAATCAAAGTTATACAGTTTAATGAGGTATTTGTCTTACAAAGTGAGATGGTCCCAATCATCAGACGATATATGGCCGGATATCGCAGTCCGAGAAATTATTGAAGAAGTTGCGAGTAAAAAGATGGAACGGGGGATAGCAACTGGTGTTTTTAACAAGCGCGGAGTTTGGACAAAATTAATAGGTGAAGGTGGAACTCAAGAAAGACAATTAGCCAATACCTATCAATTTGATGCAATTTTACTAGGAGATGCTTATCCCAGAACTGCCGCAATGTTACGCAGCATTGCTGAAGGTTATACCTCTGATGCTCATAGAGAAGATATTTGGGCAGAGTTAGAAGATTAAGTGTAGATAAACGTATTCAATTAATCAATGTTTTTATCAAATTTATGTACTTCTATTTTACTCAGATTGAGGTAAAACTAGCGAGCGTGTCATGAGTCGCCACGCCTGAAAGTATTACTGTAAATGAAACCATAATATTGCCTTTTTGGCAAGCTTATGCTTCTACCCACACAAAGCTTTCATCCGTGGTATAGTGACTCGTAGCAGCTTCGCTTTACGCCCATTTATTCCAAACGTGTAGATGCTTGAATATCCATTTCATCAAGTGGTTCTTCAATAGCATTACGTATCCAAGTTGGATCAAATTTATCTTGTGTGTGCGCTTGTACTTCTATTTTGATAGTCATTCTCTCTGCTTTATCTGATAATGTCTGTAACATCTGAAATAGTTCAAAGATTTTTGATTTATCGGTAACGGAAGTCAATTTGTAGTAATGTGCAGGTTGTTTACCGTTAATAATATCAGTTAAAATTGTGCGTTCGATACTACTTGTTTCTGATTTATATTCAACGGTCTTTTTCTCTTCTGGGACTGTCTCAACTGTTTTTGATGTGGTGCTATCAAAGCCACCCGAACTATCATCTTCACCGTCAGTATTATTAGTATTATCTTCCTCTTCATTTGAAGTTGTTTCTACTTCATTTTCAGATGCGAGGGAACGCAATTTATTCACTAAATTTGGAGATAAAAGATAACCAGCAAGGTCTAATTCATCGGCAGGAATTACTTTCTCATAGCTGATTAAACTGGGATTTTCTACTATGGGTGTGCTGCTACTTATTGTCATCGATGGTACATAACCAATCATACCTTGTTCGATTGCTTTGAGAATCGCTTTTTTAATTCCATCTACACCTAACATTTTGGGAAAATTAGGAAAGCGGAAGAAGTAACTGACTAATTCTTCCGCTGTGATATATTCATTTTCTGGATTTTCTAAACCAGATAAGCGCATTAATTTAGCAGGAGTAATTGAATCAAAAACGTGATTTTTGAGCGCATCTAGTACTCTTTCTTGTAAATTTTGACTGGTATTTAACTGTGATTGTAAATCTATATTCTCTAACCGTATTGGGTTGGAACTTGTATCTGGTAATGGCAACAAGATATAATCATAAAGACGGCGAATTGCTGCACCAATTTCGCTGGTGGAATCTTTAATTTTACCAGTTAGTTCTTCTAAGTCTTCTGAGGAAAATTTATACTTGTTTTTTTGGTCAATCAGCGAAGTTATAGCCAATGCGGTTCTAGCACCTTTGCGTGCTTTATCCATTTGAACTTTATTAGGAACTACAAAAGCTATTGCATTTTTATATTCCCGTTTATCGTTACCGCGATTTTCTAACCAATCTAAAGTATCAGCTAAGATTAATTCCTGGCTTTTTTCTGCCCAACTGGGGTCAAGATAAGCGATACTAAATTGCGATATTTTATCTGTAATTGCCGTTGCATCTTTAGCCCACAATACAACTTTACCTCTATTATTTACCTCTCCGTTTCTGGATGATATTCCTAAAGTCTTACTTAATTCATCGCGGATTTTTTGTAATACTTCATCACCACCAACTTTGCTTTCTTCATCAGCAATTAACTTGTTAAGATTGGGTTTGGTTTCAAACCGATAACGGCGACCGACATAATGCAGGTAAAGTAATTGTTCTCGCAGGTCACTTAAAGCTGCTGTGATGGTGGTACGGTCTAATCCTGGTGCTAAACAAGCTGCTGTAATATCTTGTTCCAAAACACCCCTATCTTCCCCGCTTCTTGCTCCAAAGGAATACATTAAAATTGCTGAAGCTAACCGAGTTCCTACTTTTAAATGCGCCAGTGCTGGTGCATCATTAGCGATGCGATTATCTACTATTTTTGCTTTACCTTTCCGACCAGTTAAGTCTGCGCCTAATACTGCATTATAAGCATCTCTTTCCCCTACTTGAGTGAAAAAAGAACTCCTTGTAACGTCGTTTTCAAAGGGGATATTAGCGGGAGTAATTAACCAAGAATTATCTTGTCCTTGCCATAATGCGTAAGTTATGGATGCTAGAAATTGCAAAGCACCGCGAGTACGTTGATAGCTAGGAAGACTACCCCAACGATGATACATTAAATCGATTAAGTCGGGATGAAACGGATAACTTGATAAAATTCTTTCTGCTAATAAATCGGCTTCTTGTTGTACTTGCTGTTTTTCTCGGTTAGTTTCTGCATAACTTTCGCGGAACTTGCGGAATAATTCTGCTTGTTGTTTGGCAATTTCTTGGATAATAGTTGTGTCGCCAATATTGCTAAATAAACGCCGTTGCACAACCCGCATGACTTCATCACCGGAAACAGGTTCTTTTTTAGCGTCAATGCGACTAACTAATTTATCTAAAGCGCTTAATAAGCCTTCATTCCCAAAAGATTCTCCCACACTTGCTTGTAGGGAATATACTAAAACTGTTTTGTCAGATTCGCGGACAACTTCTGTTAATTTTTGGATAAAAGTAAGAACTTGACGACCAAAGGTAGAGTCTCCCACCTGTTTCGCCATCGCGTTTTCAATATAAATTAGTAGTTCATCTATAAGTATTAAATTGGCTTGGTCGCCTAATATTTTCCTTAATATATCGTTACCAGGGGCAATGTATTGTTGGTCTGCGGTTTGCACTAAAGAATAGGCTTCATGTCCACCAATTTGCCATGCTAAATATCCCCAAGGTGTAAATATTCTTAAGTCCGGTTCTACTTGAATACCTGTATTTACATCAATATCTAAACCAATAAAATAAGCAACCCGCACGTTACCGGGGTCGGGTAAAGTATCTAATTGAGGAATATCTTGTAATGAAGCGCGGTTTTTGGTGATGTGGTAGAGACCAATCAGGGAATGAGTTTTACCACCACCGAAGGGTGTGCGGAGTTGTAATACCCTATCCCCTGCATCTCCCTGTAATCCTTTTAGTACGTCTGAGAGTAGTTTTTTTAATGCTGTGGTCAAGTACGTAGCAGCGTAGAAATCACGCGCATCCCTGTACACAATTGGACATTTGGGGTCTTGACGAATCACTGCACCCAAACTGGCTGCGTAAGTAGCGTTATCTAAATTACCACTGATAATATCAGCGTGGGGAGTGACTATCTGTGTCCAAGGTTTTATTTGATAAGCGCTACTCATAGGATTTTATGTTTTAACGTGGGATTGTTTCTATTATTACTTTCCATCCCTAGCTTATGTGTAGTCTTTGGTCACAATGAATTAAAAACTACTTGCATAAAAAGATATACTTAGTACATAAGTTCTATAATAATACGGTAATGTCATTGATTAATTTCTTGCAGGAGGAATTATTGTATGAGTAAAATTGACTTAAAAATTAAGATTGGTAATGTTAATCTTAGGTCACTTGAGACAGAAGATGATATTCATAAGGAAGCAAAAAGATTGTTGCCACAAGCACTTGTAGAAATAGGTGAAGCTACGGCTGAAACTACTTGGGTTGAACTACAAAAACAAATGAAGAAATCGGGTATGAAACCCAATAGTTCTTCAAGTGATAAACGCAAGTTTATCCAAGAAGCCGGAAGAAACTACCAGCGAAGTGCCACTAGTACCCATAAAAGAGAAATAGAAAACCATATAGTAGAGCAAATTCGTAAACTTAAAAAATAAACTAACTTGCATTGAATTTATGTAGTTTATTACCCTTATTCAATGTATAGAGGTATCATATACGATGCCTCTATCAAATTAGAACTTTAGATAAATCACTTACTTTGAGTAAATAAATTATCTTCTATTACTCGTTTCCAAGAAGCTAACAAGGTATCAATTTGTTGTTGTTCTTTGGTGCGGTTATTATTAACAATTTCTGCACCCGCTTCTGGTGTTAATGCACGTCCAGCTAAAGCTTGAGCAACGAGACGTAATTGGGTAGCATCTGGTTGGGATAATGTTAAAAAATTGCTAATTTCTTGGGGTTTATTTTCTTGCAGCCACAGCAAGCGATGGAGAATATCTATTAATGTTGGTGCTGTACCAAGGGCTTGGGGTTTGACATTAAATTGTTGTTGTTTTTCTGTTTTTTGAATGCCCAAATCTTCATCCGCACCGCGTTCTGTATAGTCTCGTAATTGTACTTGGTTTTTAGTTTTCTTTACCAGTCCCAGTTTGCCATCCGTTAACCCTCCAGCGCTGTCAAGTTCTACACCAACACCACGGGCTAAGGTGTTAGCTTCGTCAAATTCTACAATAGCTTCCCCGTATTCGTAGCGTCCCAAAATGTAATATTGGGTGGGTTTATCGACGGCAGAAACACCTTTTTTATCGCACAGTAACACGTCGGTTAAAACTGCTTCTAAAACTTCTTTTTGTACTTCGTCAAGGAAGGAATTAGCGTCTAATTCGTCACCGTTGGGAAGTTCTACGCGGTCGTATTGAGTGTAGGCGCGTAAGCCAGCACCGATGCAAGCGATGACTAAATCAGCACCAGTAACGCCTTCTGCCATCAGGGTTTTTACGCGGTCGCGAACGATTTCTGCAAGTTCTGGGCGCACGTCCATTGCGTAGTCACCGATTTTGGCATCTGTGCGTTTGCGGGAAATTAGGAAAATACTGGAAGCTAGTGCGGCTGAATTTTGACCGCGTAACCGTGCCCCCATTTCAGTATCAAGGGGCCATGCTTCGGTTATGGTAAATTTTGCCCGTCTGAGAGAATCAATTAACGTTGACCAACCTGATGTAGTTTTATGGGCATAAACTACAACCATCATGCCGTTTGTTTTTAGTACTCTGTTAGCTTCACAGAATGCTTTATGCATCATTTCTTCATAGGCTTGTGCGGCTTTTTTCTTATCTCTCCCATGTCGGGAAGGTTCCATGATGGCTTCGTTTTTCTTGGGAGTTAATTGACTAGAAAAATGTTCCGGATAAAGATGTCCAATTGAGCGTTTTAACCATACATAAAAGAAATCTGATAAGTCAGCGTAGGGGACAGAATCAAAATATGGTGGGTCTGTAATTACCGCGTCTAATGTATTTTCTTCTATTGGTAAAGATGTTGCAGAACAACGAATAACTGATGCTGACTTATTAAAAAAATACAGTGGCAATGTAGCAGACATTGCTGTTATTCCAGCTTTATAATTTGCTCCCAAAGGATTAAAAGCTGCGGATTCAGCAAAATCCCAAACCATAGGTAGTGCTTGGCGAGAAAACGTATTTTTGCTTCCTCTTCCTCCTGTATAATTCCAAGTACAAAGACTTGAACTGTAATCTGTTGTACGACTAGCAGTAATAGCTACACAAGTCCCTATAGCCTTCGCTAACTCCTCCTCACACCCTTGCTGCAACATCTCCTGATGCGCTAACCGTACCCACTTAACAAACGTCATCAGCGACAGCAATTGACGGGATGTGAATAACTTACCAAAATTATCTAAACCATAAAGATGAGTAAAAAATGCTCTTGTATCAGCAGAAAAAATCGGTTCATTGGGAATTGTTAAACCTGTTTCTGCACAAAGGTTTTCTAATCTATTTTTTAAATCAGCTTCGTCAGGAATATAAGAATTGTAAGATTTACCAGATAAATAAGTTTTACCTTTTTCACCAGGAGTAGTGCAAACAATCGCCATTAATTGCTGACCAATATTACTAGCCTTACCCTGTTCTTTGACATAAGCTTTATTAACAGTAGTTCCACAATGCCTACAAGTAGAATTACCGCGAGAACTACCAGAAGATGGGTCAAAACCTAGTGCTTTTTCTGTTTCTGCTTCTACTACTTCAAACTCAACTTGTTTTGTCTCTTGGTTGGGAATAACCTTCAACGCTACATATTTTTTAGGTTTTTTACACAACCAAGTTTGGCGCACCAAAGGAACCGCAGCACCACAACCAGGGTTAGGACATTTCACCGTGCGCGTCCATAAATAAGCTACTGGTGTAAGTCCAATTTTTGATTTTTGATTTTTGGATTGATTTTGAGAAAATAAATCTAATTGTACGTCGCTTTGTTCTGCTTTATCCTCAGCCCCATTTCTTGATTCCGCATTCTCTATATTTGGATATAAATCACCAATTTCTTCCCTTACCTTTTCGATTACCCAATTACCCCATTTCTCTACCTCATCTGCTAATTTTTTACCGTACTTTTGTGGATAAACTAAAGTACAAAGCTCAATAATATGAGCCACAGGATTAAGCTCAACAGCGTAGGTTTCACAACCCAAACGTAACGCTTCTAAAGGAATTGCCCCACCACCAGAAAACATATCTAAAACCTTCGGTGGTGGTACTTGATTTAATGGTGTATTCGCTGGTAAATTTAACCTTTCTCGTTGTGCTTCTAATATCTGTCTTTTGGCTTTATTAATAGTAACTTCTCCCGCTTCCCACTTGCACAAATCAATCATCGCCTTACTTAAAGCTGTGCGTTTTTGAGAAGATTCTGGTGCTGCTACTAAAGAAGCAAAAACCGCCGCCCTTGCTGCTACTAAAGGTCTTCTTGCCCACCATAAATGTAGTGTAGAAATATGTCCTTTTCTAATAGATTTCTCGCGGGCAGATTCAGCAGATATTTCACGAATGGGAATAAAATCTTCAATTAGGCGACGGTCGTTGGTCATTTGATTTTAGATTGTTTAAACATAAAACATCATGCAAGCATAACAAAATAAAGTAAAGCAATTGTTGTAGACCGGGATTACTTTGTGCTATGTAATCTAAGCTGCGCGATCGCAATAACTAAATTACAGCATTACGCTGCAACGCTTCAGCCTCTACAATATACCGCGTCACCTGCTTGATTTCCTTCGCATCCCCCGCCAATACCTTAGCGGGATTTTGTATCATCAACAACTGCGGATTATCAGTATTACATCCCCAAACCACATATAGCCAGTAAGAATCTCTAAGCTGCTGTGCTTTTCGCCACTCATTGATTGTCAGGGAAACTTGCTGGTTGCACTGCGCCCGTCCTTTCACCTCAATTCGCCGCACGGGTGCTACTCCCGTTACTTCATCTACTTGTCCAAGACTACGGATGTCAAAACCACTACCATCCCGTTTGTTGCTCACATCTTCCGGTTCCCAACCGCGCTGGCGTTCGTAGTCCATCACATACTGCATAGCAAAAGCTTCCACCTCTGGGTCATTTTGCATCCCCGGATAGTTTGATGCTTCTACAGGTGCGTGATGTACTAGTGCAGTTCCTAAATATGCTACACGCCCAGGACGAATTATTTTAAGATATTCCAACTCACTTTGTTTATTTTTGTATCGTTCTTGCAAATACCGTACCTTGTTCTGGGCATTGTCCCTGACTACGCGGTAGGTTTCGTCACCTCCAGCAACCTTGGCTGCTAACTTCATCTGGGTGCGTTGGGCTTCCCCAATAGCAGACTCCATCGCCTTTTGTAAATAATCTTGGCGAATTTGTAATTCTCTTTGGCGTTGCTTCCTTTCCATATCCATTAAAGGACGTTGCACCTTCACTTTCAACCAGTTTTCAACTTTTTGTTGTTCCTGGGGGGTAGGGGGATAAATTGCCAAGTCAGGATATGATTGGGCAGGGGCTAAATCATGGAGACAATCCGGCGAAATTAATGCCAGTTCCCCCGTAGATTTTTCTGCAACTGCACATAACCGCGCTTTAAGAACTGTATCCTTTCCTTGTCGCCCCACACCAGCCACTCGGACTTCAAAAAAGTGAATTCGGTAGGGTTGTTTGGCATCAGCGTCGATAAATACAGCGGATTTTTGTGCTATTTTATCCCACAATTGGATATCCAAACGTTCAATAATTGCTGCAAATAATGGATGTCCGGGTGATAATAAATCCGCATCTTGGTGAACTGGTGCTGCTAAATGCTCTTTATAAAATGTCAGTTTTAAATATTCTTTATCTGGTGTTCCTAACCTGCGTACTGCTTCTAAATTATTCGAGCGAAATTCCTCTTTGACATAACTTACCCGCCACAAACCATCCGCACGGTTATCTAAATTTACTCGCATAAATTCACAGGCGCGTTTAAAGAATTCTTCTACATAACGGGGCATTAAACGCTGTTCTTCTGACACATAATCTTGACTTTGAGTGCGGCGAATCTGCGTTAAATCCACATGAGAAGTTGCTAAAGCCACACCAGTTGCTTCTTCTAAGGCATCTAACCGTTTAGGGTCAAGATGTTCTATTTGTTCTAAAACTTCGTCTTCATTGGCTTTAGTATAAGTTGCTTCTCTTACTAATTCCTCAAATCTAATATCGTTTAATTGTAATAATTGACCAATGACATCAAAAACCCTATCCCCCATTGCAGCGCGAATTTCTTCTAACTTGGTTAATAACTTATCTAATACTCGACCTTCTACTGTATTCACCGCCACAAAATTAAAAATATAAACCTTATTTTCTTGCCCAATCCGGTGAATTCTGCCCATACGTTGTTCTAAACGGTTGGGGTTCCAAGGAAGGTCATAATTAATCATTAACCGACAGAATTGCAAATTAATCCCTTCACCTGCTGCTTCTGTTGCCAAACAAATTTGTTTATGTAATTGAAAATCCTTCTGAGCATTTTTTCTAGCTAAAACATTCATTCCCCCATGAATTTCGCAGGTACTATAACCCCATTCTTTTAAACTTTTCTTGAGATATTCTAAAGTATCTCTATGCTCAGTAAAAATTAATAACTTACCTCGACCATCTTGTAATTCGTCAAATTCAGCCTTTGACAAACATTCTTTAAATCGATTTAACTTAGTCTCCGTGCCAATATCAATTACTTGTTGAGTCAGTTTAACTAATCTATTTAATTCTCGTAATTCTTCTCGCAATTGGTCTACTTGCTCTGCAACTGTGGATTCAATTGCTAATTCTTCTAACTGTTCTTCTTCGCAATCATCGCTTTCTACCTCTGGGTCAACGAATTTACCCAAATTAATTAAATGTTGTTTTTGTTCTTTAGGTGATAGTTTATCTAACTCCTCAACAAGTTGCGTAAATCGCTGTTTACGTCTTTCTAAAGAATTAAAAATTGCTTTCAAACTACTAGCTAAACGTCGTTGTAAAACCGTCCTAGCTAATGCCACTGCTGCTTGCTTTCGTCCTTTAGTTTGACCTAAATAAGTATTAATATAGTTAGTAATTTGCTCGTACAAATGATGCTCGGCAGCAGAGAGAGTAAATGGAACAGTTCTAGCAATTCTCTCTTTAAATAATTTCCGCCCCTGAAAATCTCTTAATTCCTCTTTAATTCGTCGCAGAAACCAAGGACTATCATCTAATTTTAGTAACTGCGGATTAATTTCATCAGAAATAAATTGTTCTGGGTCAAGTAACCGTAAAAAATTATGGAACTGATTGACATCACCTTGGTGTGGTGTAGCCGTTAATAATAAAATTCTCTCTGTAATTTTTGATAATTCTTCTGCTATTTTATAACGTCCAGTCCGGCGTAAATCATCCCCTTGGGTACGTGCCGAACACTTATGCGCTTCATCAATAATTACCAAATCCCAATCTACTTGTAAAATACCTGGGGCAATATCTTCGCGTTTAGCAAAATCAATCGAAGCAATACACTGACGAAACCTTTCCCAAGGATTACCAGCTAACTGATTTTTCGCCAGATTTGAGTTAACAACTTCAAAAGTTTCCGAAAACTTACTTCGTAATTCATCCTGCCATTGTATCGTTAGCGGTGCTGGTGCAAGAATTAACACTCGGTCAATAGCATTTCGTAACTTTAATTCCTTTAACAATAACCCCGCCATAATTGTTTTACCCGCACCGGGGTCATCAGCAAGTAAAAACCGCAGCCGCACTTGGGGTAAAATTCTCTCGTAGACCGCTTCTATCTGGTGGGGTAAAGGACGTACACCACTGAGACTTACAGCAAAATGCGGGTCATAAGCAAACGCCGTTTTTATCCGTGCTGACTCAACAAACAAGAAAAATCCATTACCGTCAACAGTCGCAACTGATGTTTGCTGTTGTGCAGCAAGAATTTCTGACAGTTCAGAATTACTCAAAATTGCTTCGCGCAACTCCCCTTCTTTGGTGCGAACCGTCAGTAGTAATGTATCATCAACAACATCAAACTGCTCAACAGTTACAGCACCAGTAAACTGCCCTGGAATTTGAATCCGTTTCCCAATCAGTTGCTCTACCATCGGCTATATTACGTATTTGCTTGCGTTTTCGATTTTACCTGTTATCTCCTGTGTTGTTAGGCTTTACCAAATGTAAGTCACATTTTCCACAAATTAATACTGATAAACTTTCACATAGTACATGGTTACTATGAAGAAATCAATAGCAAATTTGAGAAACATATTAGTAGTTTTATTTTTTTCTATTAAGCTATAACTCAATCTGAACAAAGATTTGAGAGTTTAACTAAATTTCTTAGCGTACAAAATTCCCGTTTTGGACGCGACGACCTCTTATAAACTTAAATACCTGGGTACCCAAACATTCATACATCCAGATTATATGTGTATCCAGATACCAGCGTGCGTTATGATACTTCTATTTCTAATGAGGGGGAGGCTATGCCAATCATCTCTCTGAGTTCTTTCAAGGGCGGAGTGTCCAAAACTACTTCGGCTATCTGCCTTGCAACGTTATTTAGTGAGGACGGTGCAACTTTAGTTATTGACGCTGACCAAAATCGGTCTGCAACCACTTGGGCTAGACCTGGTAATTTACCGTTTCAGGTATGCGGAGAAAAGGAAGCTGCAAAATTAATGCGTAAGCAGAGGTTTGAATTCATAATTTTTGATACCCCTGCTAGACCCACGGGAGCAGAAGTGGAAGAACTGGCTAGGGGATGCGATTTACTTATTATTCCCACACCTCCTGATTTGTTAGGCATAGATGCTATGGCGCTGATGGCTAAATCATTGCCACCGGAAACTAATTGGCGAGTGTTGTTAACAATGATTCCACCACCGCCACAAAAAGACGGACAAGAAGCAATGGAAGCGCTCTATTGTCAGGGGTATCCAGTTTTTAGCCGGGGTATTCGGTTTTATAAGGCATACAAGGATGCAGTAACATCAGGAGTTCCTGTATATAAGGTAAGAGGAGGTAAAGTAGCATGGCAGGACTGGGCGGAAATAAAAAGCGAAGTAATTCAAGCACTTCCCGAGTGAGCAGATTTAGTGAAGCCCTGGGGGCAGCACAAGAAAGTAGTCAAAAATCTGGGTACCCAAAAACCCAACCATCTGAACAGCAAAAAACCCAATCATCCAAAAAGTCAGCTACTCAAGAATCTAAAACTGCACAAAGCAATGAGGAATCTGGATACCCAACAACCCAACCATCCGAACAGCAAGAAACCCAATCATCCAAAAAGTCAACTACTCAAGAATCTAAAACTGGACAAGAAAGTAGTGAGACATCTGGGTACCCAAAAACTCAACCATCTGAACAGCAAGAAACCCAACAACCCACAACTACCAAAAAAACACCAGATAAATTAGCTAAACGAGAAAATCCCGACTATACCCAAACAACTTTCCGCATTCCCAAAAAACTGAGCAGGCAGATTAACCGAACGCTGATGGATTTGGCAGATGAAGGAATAGAAATGGATAGAAGTGATTTGCTAGAAGCGCTGACATTCTGTTTTATCCGACTAGTAAATGAAGTTGGAGCAGTAGAAGCGTTAGAACAATTCAAAAACCTGGGTACCCAGGTGGATGAGTAGCCATGACGCATTTTCTGCAATGCTGCTAAAAAACTAAACAATTAACCTGCCTTTTTCAATTCTATTTCTTCCCAGAGTACAATCTGTGATTGGGGTCAAGCCAAACAATGTAAAAGACTTCCTCAATAAAAAATCCATGCACCCTACCATATTTGTTAGAAGATATAGAAAATTGATAAGGCGTATCTACTAAATCATCTTCATTTGGAATGCCAAAACACGATTCGGTAGTATCCGACCAATCAATCGGGTGACAGCGTAACGCTTTGCTACGATTACTCAAAAGTTCTTGGAAGCTATAGTTACTAACATCTCTCAATCTTTCAAGAAATACTACTAAGTACTCTGGCTGGTTGTTGGTAACTGAGAACTTATCGTGATTGCTCTGGAAGTACTTGTAAGAAAAGCAGATGCCCTTCCGCTTTGGGATTGAAGTAGGTTTTATTCCTTCACGAGACTGGATATTGCGCTTAGGCTGCGGAATCTTCTTCTTCGACACGGGGCTTAAAATACTCCCTCATTGACTCCTTACTAATAATCTCATTACAAGAAGCATCGGTCGGCAAATCACCCCTAGCTTCAATCCAAGGAGCTTCAGAGTGTGTCATTTGCTCCAGTTCGTAAGCATCAAGACCAAAGTACACATCTGTAACTTCGTCAAGAAATTGTTTAATTTCTTCAGTGAAGAAAGGCTCCTCCACTTCTTTCAAGATGGGCTTCCATTTGAATCCACAATATTCCTTGTATAGTTCTGGAATAACCGGACCATGTATCCAAGCTTCAAAATCTTCATCAAACAAAGGCTTATCATGAATCGCCAAATACCAAGCCTGAGCGTAGTAAACCAACTTTTGCAGCTTGAGATTACTAATAAAAGAGCCAGTATAGTTTGCTAACCAAATAAAGTAATCAGCTATATCTTGAACCTTAACCATACATTTCACCTCCTTTACAATACAATTGTACCAAAAACATCTTGCACGCTTATTTACTCTTCAAAACTCCAATCAATATTTCTAAATCGATTGGCATTGTACTTGGTGTATCTTTCAGTGTGCATGATATTCCTGTGACCCAAGAAATCTTGTACAGCCCTGGTGGATTCACCTTTGTTAATTAAAAAATAACCACAGGCATGGCGTAGCTGATGGGGATGTACCTTAACTGTTAGTTTTGCGTTTTTCCCCAATCTAGTAATCAATCTTTGTACGGAAGCAGAAGTCAAGCGTTGACCCCTTTCCCCAATAAACACATACACATCATCATGCTCCAAAGCCCGTAATTTTTCTAAAGCTTC
>NZ_JADEWL010000037.1 GCF_015207665.1 Plectonema cf. radiosum LEGE 06105 | reverse complement strand
CTCCCCTTGTCTCCCCATCTCCCCATCCCTTTCAATCACCGAGTACAAACATGAGTTGGATCATCTGCACGTTCTGCAAATTCTATACCACGTGATAAACGCCAAGCAAAGATAGCTGGTAATCCTTTTTCAATAATTGCTGCACAGGTTTTTTGAAAATCGTAAGCAACTTCTCGCAACATTACTTCCTGATTATCAGTGTCATAAATTACATAAGTTGCATTAGGTCTCCCATGCCTTGGTTCTCCCACAGAACCTGCATTAATAATCTTTTTCAAGCTTGCTGTAAAGCTCTTTTCTTCAGATAAATTTTTGCTTTCGACTCGAACTTTTAACTGTCCCGAATCTAAATTACGGAAATAAGGTGCATGAGTATGACCGCAAAAAAGCACATCTGCACCTGATGAAATTACTCGTTCTAATGCCACAAATGCATCGAGTTCTGGTAATAAATATTCATGATTGCTGTGGGGACTACCGTGAACAAAAGCCAAATTATCTTCTTGAAGAATATGAGGTAATTGAGCTAAAAAATCACGATTTTCTGGTGTTATTTGCTTGTTAGTCCATTCATGGGCAATAATACCGCGTTTTTCTGCTAATAAAGAAGGATAACTACAATCACAAGCATTTAAACCTTCAACCACATCTTCATCCCAACAACCACCGCAGGTAGGAATTTGCAAAGAACGAATTTTTTCCACTACTTGATTAGGATAAGGACCATATCCAACCAAATCCCCTAAACAAAAGATTTTTTCCGCAAAATGTTGCTCTATATCTAATAAAACAGCATCCAAAGCCGTAATATTGCCGTGAATACATGAAATAACTGCTATTTTCATACCTGCATTCCCTCTAATAACATCTGTTTAACTTGTTGCTGGAACTGCTTAACTAGTAAATCTGATAAAAAACAATCAGATAAAGTTTGCTTGAGGGTAACTTCATCCAAACTTTCTCCCAGTACTTCAATACCACTAAAACGCTGTGGTCTACCTTCCAAATGACGAGGTAAATTTAATTCTAAAAAACCGGCTTGAGGTATACCCGCAACAAAATCACAGTAAATACTTCTACCATCATTAACATCAAAAATTGCCTTAGCACGGCTAACATTACCATAAGCACCATGAGTTAATTCATACCAAAACTCTTCTAAACTATCTTCATCAATCACCTGAGTATCAGTTCCAACTCTCCATAAATGGTTAGATGAATCGCTTTTATTCCTATTCCGGTCTAAAATGACTAATCTCTCTTTACCTCTTTCCTCCGTGTTCTCAGCGTCTCTGCGGTTTTTATTTTCTCCCTGGAGGGAGACGCTGCACGAACGGTAATTTTCTAAAGGCAAGGGAATAATCGGTACTCCCGAAATAACCTCATCAGCCCAAGCGTGATATTCAGAATCTTTGAGATGCGGTGGTAAAACAGCTACAGTACGGTAAGATAAATCATTTAATATTGCCGATAAACTTCCTAAATCCAAGTAAAAACCCAATTCTATATAAACTACTTTTGCTTCGGGTATTCGTTTGAGTAATTCAACTTCTTGAGTGTCGCTGAAAACCTGTATTCCCGGAAAATCGGCAGTCATTCGGTTTTTATCAATAGAAACGTTACCAGTACCCGGACTGAAATAAATAATATTATCATCATCCACAGATTTTGTATCTTGGATTTGCTGATGAATCCAAGCAGTTTTTCCCGAACCCGCAGGACCAGCAACAACCTTAATTAAAGGTACAGTCATAGAAATTTCATCGAAGTTTAAAAACCATAAGTTACTCCGCTAATTGTAACTTATATGTGAATGATAATCGTTTTCAGCTTATTTGGGAATGACTCTTATAGAAGTCGGGTTTTTCTGAGAATTTCGTGGGTATTAGAGATATTTGTCGTAAAAACCCGACTTCTTGCCCCAGGTTTTGATAGAAGTCGGGTTTTTCTGAGAATTTCGTGGGTATTAGAAATATTTGTCGTAAAAAACCCGACTTCTTACCCCCATTTGATCAGAATTTTGTGAATGTTAAAGGAAAGTCCAACTGCCATTGCTTACCTTTATAAAATAATAATTGATAAACGTGTAGACTACCGTATCTAAAAGAAACTTCAGAAGATTGGAGGTAAAGATACCACATACGCAAGAATCGCTCATCATAGGTTGTCCCTAATGATTTAATAGTCTCTCGATTTTGGGTAAAATTTTCCGCCCAGTGCTTTAGGGTTTCTGCGTAATGAGGCTTGAGATTCTCGCAATGAGCAACTGATAATTTTGCAGCCCAAAGTTCTTGCGTCAATTCGTGAAGCTGGGGTAAATAGCCACCAGGGAAAATATATTTAGCAACCCAAGCACCAAGTCGTTCTTTACTTTGGGTGGCAATTGTATGTAATAGACCTACCCCATTGGGAGTTAACAATTCTGATGCTTTGTGCATGAACGTGGCGAAACTGTCTTTACCGACGTGTTCAAACATACCGATGCTGACAAATTTATCGTATTGCCCTTGTATCTCTCGGTAATCTTTAATAACGATATTTATTTTATCACTAAGACCTTTTTCGGCAATTCTTTCTTTAGCCAACGCTGCTTGCTCTAAACTTAAAGTGATACCAGTTCCGGAAATACCGTAATTTTCAGCAGCATAAATCAGCATTCCACCCCATCCACAACCAATATCAATCAGTGATTCTCCCGGTTGCAGCGCTAATTTTTGACAAATTAATTCGTACTTCTGAAGCTGCATCTGCTCTAGGGAATCAGTTTCTCGAAGCCGATAACCACAGGAATAAGTCATGGTTGGATCGAGAAAAAGCTGATATAAATCGTTTCCTAAGTCGTAGTGATGCTGTACGTTTTTGCGACTATTTTGAATTGTAGTGGGGACTGTTCGTAAACGTTGAGTTATTACTTTGACCAACAATGGAATTGTTACCCGTTGGCTAGCTTTCGAGTAGATGTTATTACGAAAAAACAAGCCAATGAGTTCAGCGAGGTTATCGTTTTCCTCATCCCACCAACCATCCATGTAAGCTTCACAAAACCCAAGAGCGCCAAATGCCAAAATCCGGTCATAGGTATGAGGATTATGAATACGAAGACTCAGAGCTGGTGATAAATCTTCCCTACCAAAATGGAACACCATACCTTCAGGGTTGGTAACAGTAAGATTTCCCTCTTGAATAAAGCTAAAAAGTTGGTAGAGATAACGCTCTCCACTGGGTAAGCGAGAAATGCGATCGCTCCAATTTTGGCTTGAAGGGGTAATGATTTCTCGATTTTCTCGATTTGGCGCTTGGGTTTGAGTCATATCTTGAGCTTCCTTATAATTTTACTAAGTTTGCTTTAGACTACTTCTGCACAACTTTGACATTAGTTGCCAATCCGAGGAATTGTAGTAATCTAATGGTCATCCAAGTCACATCAATTTCCCACCATTGCAAACCATGACGGGCTGAATATTGAAAAGCATGATGATTATTATGCCAACCTTCGCCAAAAGTCAAGAAAGCAACCCACCAACAGTTAGTAGAGCGGTCTTTTGAATCATGACTACGATAGCCGATCATATGACAAGCACTATTCACGAACATAGTAGAGTGAAGTCCGACAAATAAACGTACAAAGATTCCCCAAATGACAAAAGACCATCCACCGATAAAATAGAGGATAACCCCTAAAGCAACTTGCAACTCGATGTAATATCTGTGACAAAAACGATAAAATGGGTCATCGGCAATGTCCTTAGTAAGACGGGGAAGTTCAGTTCTCATCGGCACCGAATGCATTAACCAACTGATGTGACTCCACCAAAAACCCTGGGTAGAATTATGAGGGTCTTTTTCCTGATCGGAATACAAATGATGCGCCCTGTGATATCCAACCCACCCAAGTACACCTCCCTGAAGAGCCAAAGTACCGCACAAAATCAAAAAATACTCCAGCCATTTAGGAGTTTGTAAACTGCGATGGGTAGCCAAACGATGAAAACCAAAAGAAATTCCCAAACCGATGGTTATCCAGTGTAAAAACACTGCCACCCCTAGAGCAGCCCAACTAAATGTATGGGGTAAAAATACTAACAATACTGCTAAATGCAATATACAAGTAAAAATAATTACTTTTGGTCTCGGAGAAGCTGGATTAAATTGAGATACATTGCTAGTCATAATTTTATTGAATTTTAACTTTACACTGGATTGGATTTGTTGCGGTTTTCATTTTAATCATGTCACCATCACTTGATGTTTTTAGGAAAGTTACCAGAAAACTTACCCCAGAATCATCTCCATTTGAGGATTATAACTATCAATCGCTTGTAAGATACTATTAATTGTTTGCTGTGCGACCATCCATTTATGTAAATAAGCTGAAAGTTGTTTTAATTTAAAAGTGGATATTACAGCATATTTATAGAATGTCAGGTACATTTCCACAAAAGTTTAATAAATTGATCGGTGCAATGGTATTGACTACGAACAGGATGAAAATGTTCACGAGGTAAATGAAGTTTCTTGATTTGACAACAAAACAGCCCCAAATCTCAGCTTTGTAATCAATTAGTCAAAAATATAACGGTAATAACTCCCCTAAATCTTCATCAAGATGAGTAGCCTTGAGTACCAGTAGTACAGTATCGTGAGGGGAGCAACTGCTCGATCGGAACGGTAAAAAATACCTGGGGTATCAATAAAACTATATTTATCATATTTGTAAGTATCAAAAATCACAGTCAAACCGCGAAAGTTAGACATTGATATAACTTGCAATTAAACAGCAAAAATCATCGCCTTTCTTAGGACTTGACTCGATCAATATATTCGATCGCGCAAAATTCCGAGTCGCAACGGCAGCAGTACGAAACAGATCACCGAACAAGGCAAAAGTAAAAAATAAAAAGGCAAAAGTAAAGAAAAATAAAAATGGTTTAAGCACCATTATTTATTTATGGAACGAAGTAAAAACATTTGTTTCGAGACACGTAGTGCCTTCAAACAATACGTCCTTATCAAATCCCCTTAATTTATTTATGGGGATTATCTTTTTACTTTTTACTTTTTAAGGGGTTCTGTAATCCCGGCAGTTTGTACTTGACAATCAGCTAAATATTTACCCCAAATCGCCAAAGCAACGGCTCGTCGCAATTCAAAAACTGATTCCCCCCAACTACGCTAAGGTTGAACGCAATCAAATTCAACAGTTCCCCAAAGGCACGAGTATGTTGACCGTGTACTTAGGATTGAAAGAGAGTCCGCAACAACTGGGCTTTAAGGGAGAAAATCACTGGATTTACACTACCTATGACCATAACGCGATCGCCCAAGATTCTCCCATCCCTGTTGACAAATCACCGAAATTTTACTATCTCTCATTTCCATCACTAAAAGACCCATTAGCACAGGGTCATACAGCAGAAATTATTGTCCATGTTGAGTATGATTTCTTCTCTAAGGGTAGAACACTTTGACGCTAGCGATCGCGGTGCTGTCTATGGCATTCCTTGCATTTTACAACGGCTGGATCAATCCTGGATAGGGGCTAGAACACCGATTAAGAATCTATACCTAACGGGAGCCGATGATGGCTGGAGTGAAAACAGCAGGTATTTTAAATGGAGGGTTTGGCTTTTATGGCAACGATTATGGGAGAGTCAGCTGTACCAAGACGCTCTGAAACAGCAACAGATTTTTTGTCTAATTAAACACTAATCAGATAATCATTTTTTATCTATATGGATATTATTTGAAATCATAATTTGTGCCACAATAAATAAGTAGACATTTTTTTTATTAATATCTTCTTATGAATCTCTTCAAACGCAGCATTTCAGTGTTGTTTGTTGCAGCTACAGTTATCTCTGGTGCTGTTGTGGTATCCAAAATATCTGTTGCAGACTTCCAGGAGAAAATCACGACTGAGAAAAATCAAAAAGTGGCATTTGTCAATAGAACAATTACTGAGAGCGAAGTGTTAGCTGCTCAAAAAGCTTGGGGAGATGCATTGGTAGCTATTTCTACAACCCATGATACAAAAGGTAAAGCAGCTGCTAAAGCCTTAGCTGGAAAGGTAATTGACGATGCTTACGGATATCAATTTGGTCCAGTGCTTTTTAAGCCAACACTTTCAGCTGCTCCGCAGACATTCCGTACCACCCGTGCAGGAGCTTTGTCATACTTTGTGGGTGACAATGCCAATTTCCCTACGGATAAAGGTTTTGCGTTGAAAAGCTGGCGCAAAGTAGAGATTCAAAATGCAGCAGTTTTTATCAATGGTAACACGGCTACTACCATGGGAAATGTGATGATAACTGACAAACAGGGTAAAACTACCACAGTGGACAAAACTTGGAAGTTTCTCAAGGACGATAATGGTAAGCTGCGTATTGTTCTACACCATTCGTCATTGCCTTATACAGTAAACAATAAACAGTAAACAGTTATCAGTTAACAATTAACCTTTAAAATTTAGGTTAATTCAACATAATCACAGAAGTCGGGTTTTTAAAATATAAATATCGCTAAAGAAAACAATCATAAAAACCCGACTTCTTAACCTGTTCCCTATTCCCTACTACTAGAAAGTAAAGGTAGTTCTAAGAGTACCAATTACCGCATCATCATTGCTACTATCGTTACCGGGTGCAGTTACCCAGATAACTCCTGGGGTAATGCTGATATTGTCATTGACTCTGTACTGATAAAATCCTTCGATGTGATAGGAGGTATCTTCGGCTTCATCTAAACCATCAATGCTTGAACTAGTCACTTTAGGGTTCATCCCAAAAATCACTCCAGCGACATTACCTTTTTTACCTAAATCGGGTAATCCTAAAGTCACAGCCCAATTCCAAATCTCTGCATCACCACTTGAAGTCAAGCTACGAGTATTTGTATAACCTCCCCAGCCTCCTAGGATAAAGTTATCGCTCAAACCGAGTGTTGCTTGAACACCGTAAGAATCGCTCTTATAAGCTGTCTCTAGTTCTACACCTTGAGCATCTATACCTTGATTATAAGCATTGATATAGGTAAGACCAACTTTAAAACGCTTGCTGGGTTCAAAGGTAAGTTGTGCTAAAGCACCGTAAGGACCATTAAATATACCATTTCCTGGACTCGGATCATTATTACTACTAGCTAAATAGCTCAAACTCAACGACAAACTATCCCCAAACGCTTGGGTAATTCCCAATCCAGAACCATCCATTTGGTAATAAATGGGGTTACGAGTCCCAAACTTAGATAAAGCGCCTTCGGCACCATCACCATCGAATTGGTTCACCGTATCTACCACATCATCCGCTGCACCTGCATTCGCGATCGCGATGACGTTGGTTGATTTAGTTAGAGGGAAACTATACCATAATGCGTCTAAATAAGCATTTGTATCATCATCACCAGCAAAAGCTAAAGGTACTTCGGTATCGGGAATATTATTAGCTTGAATACGGGTATAGAGAGTATCTTTACCACTAAAACTGGTAACAAAATTAATCCGCGCTCTTGTACCTAAAGTAGTGTTGTTGTCTGTTGAATTACCTTCAAAAGCATCAGTTACGGCTATAACTACTTCTCCCTCTAATTTGGAAGTTGTAGAGAATTGATTAGCTTCTAATTGAGCAGTTTTCGCTTCGACTGCATCTACTCTACCGCGTAATGTCGCCAATTCAGGAGAAAATTCTGATTGCAATCTTTTAATGGTTTCTAAATCTTCATTGCTAGTATTGCTTGTTGCTACAGCAATTAGTTCGTTAACTCGATCTAAACAAGCATTCAAACCCGCAGCAAATTCATACCTAGTTAATGCTCGATTACCGCGAAAAGTACCATTAGGATATCCTGCAATACAGCCGTAACGTTCTACTAAAGATTGTAATGCTTGAAATGCCCAATCTGTAGGTTGTACGTCAGAAAATTGAGATACAGAAGTAACTTGTCCTAATGCTTCTTCTTGAATTTCAGTTTCTGCAATAGCAGTGTTGTTAATGAATAACGATGTTGCAAAAACGACGGGACTAACTAGTAGAAACTTCCACAAATTTTTCTTCATGATGCTTAATTCTCTCCTCACACGTAAATTTAGATAAATCAAAAATACAGATATGTAGATGTTACGGGAGATGCTCAGGCACCTTTTTTTATCCCTGATATTTATCGACTACTGATTACGGATAAACTAGATATCGGAAACGGAAACGGAAACGAAATACACCCCAAACTTCAAAAATAAACAACCGGATTTCTAAACATTAACTAAATATTGAGTAAAGTAATTTTACTCAAAATGTAGCTTTCATGTGTTATAAATTACTAACAAATCCGGTTTTTTATGGCATACAAGGCATGACAAAAAAGTTACTAATACCATAACCATAAGTTAATCAGACTTATTATTAACTACTTAGCTTCCACTGTCAATTATTATTTCTGGAAAGCGGTATATTGACCTCCCAAACCTTCCACAATAGCTTTAGTATTAGCAATTAGCTTTTTTTGATAAGTATCAGCATCTGTTCCCGGTTCACCTAAACCATCAGCATATAATTTTTCCGGAGAAACTTTCACATTCGCTTCTTGAGCAACTCTTTCAATCAGTTTAGAACTATGAGTACTTTCAGCAAAAATTGTCGGTACGTTCTCTTGCTTAATTTGTTTTACTAGTTCAGCTATTCTGGCTGCTGTTGGTTCTGCTTCAGTACTCAAACCTTCGATAGCACCTTCGTACTCAATATTATATGCCTGAGTATAATAATTTAAAGCATCGTGGGTGGTAACTAATTTACGCTGATTCTCAGGTATTGTAGCTATAGTTTTTTGAATCCAGCTATCGATTTGTTTGATTTCGCCGGTCACTTTTTCCGCATTCGTTGCATACAATTGAGCATTATCGGGAGAAACTTTTTCTAAATTACTACGAATCGCTTCTACCATTTGAACGCCATTTTGAGGATTATGCCATACATGGGGGTCTGGCGCTTTTTCTTCAGAATGTTTTTCTTCTCCCTCATGTTCCTTGTGTTCATGATCGTGTGCTTCCCCAATAATTGGCTTGGGTACTGCAACTTCATGAACTGCTACTTTCGGGGCTGTATTACTACTCGCTTCAACTAATTTGATGATACTCGGTTCAAAATCATAACCACCATACAAAACTAACTTAGCCTGTTCAATTGCTTTACGGTCATCGGGTTTGGGCTGATATGTGTGGGGATCTGAACCTGCATCCACCAAGCACTTCAAATCAACTGTTTCAGCAGCTACTTGTTTGGTTAAGTCACAAAGTACGCTCGTAGTCGCTACAACTAGGGGACGTTCTCCCGTTGCTGTACTGCTGGTGTTCACCGCAGAATCATTTTCCGTTCCAGAGTTGGAATTAACTTGCTCGTTGCCACCACAGCTAATTATACCGACAGCTAAAGTTAATGCCGCAATTGCATTAAGAGGTAATTTTCTAAACATAACTTTTGACAATAGCACAGTAAAATGATAATCGTTATCATACAACAGCTATTGGACTATGTGAAGTAAGTTTTTAACATCGAATAATTATCATTATCATACAGGAAAAATTAATTTTTATCATAGTCATAGTCAAGGATGTGATATCAATATTTACCCATGTCAGAGCCGGACACACGCTCGCCGCACGCCCCCCAAGATGAGCGTCTGGGCGGCAGTTGCTACAACGGCTGTGTTCCCCGACGCGAGTTGTTCATGGGGGAAAACCCCAAGACCACACTCGCTCCGCAATGCACTGCCTCGGCTATACAAGCAAAGTTCACCGTTAAAGTAGGCGAAGTTATACAGTATAAACTATCACTTTACTATTGAAATATTAGTAATTTTCTATTACCCATTACCAATTACCATTTTTCCTAGATTCAGGGACACTTTTCTAAAATCAAATGCTATGATGATAACGATTATCATTGTAAAAAATGTATGGAAAGTAATCCACCACACCTTTTGAAGAAAATCGACTTAGCGATTATTGGTGCTGGACCTCATGCTTTGACTTTGGTTGCTCATTTACTACAAAAAAGGCAAAAAATCCATTCCAAAATTGCGGTGTTTGATGCTAGTGGGAAATGGATGAATCAGTGGGAGCATCAATTTGCTGCATTAGAAATAGCGCATTTACGTTCTCCAGCAGTTCACCATCCAGATCCGAATCCTTTCGCATTACGTAAGTTTGCTGAGTCTCGCGGAAATGAATTTTACCCTCCCTACGATTTACCGGGAACTCGGTTATTTAACGATTTTTGTGAGGATGTAATTCGTCGTTGCGATTTAGAGAATATAGTTATAGGTGAAAAAGTAACTCGAATTCAACCATTGCGTAATCCCTTGTTGTCGCGGTTTCGTTTATGGTTGGGTTCAGGGGAATCAATCCTAGCGCGTCGGGTGGTGTTAGCAACTGGTAGTAGTCAATTACAAATACCAGATTGGGTAAATCAGATAAATACAAAATATCCCGAAGATAAGCTAATTCATTCTCATCTGATAGATTTACGGAAATTATATTTAGCTGGTGAAAGAATATTGATTATTGGTGGAGGATTAACCAGCGGACATTTAGCAGTAGGTGCGATATCTCGTGGAGCAGAAGTGCAGATATCCATACGACGACAATTGCAGGAAAAGATATTTGATGCAGATGCTGGTTGGTTAGGACCGAAATATCTCAAAGGATTTTTTGCGGAATCAAATTTTGAACAACGTTTTCAAATGATTCAACAAGCACGTAACGGTGGTTCGATGACACCTGCAATGGGAATCAAGCTGCGACAACAAGTGCGTCATGGTAAGCTGAAAATTCAGGAAAATATTCAAGTAGTTAAGGCTGAATGGACGGATAATCATTGGTTGGTGAAATTTACTGATGGAAGCGAATATGAATGCGATCGCATTTGCTTATCTACCGGAACCCGTTTTGATGTCAATTGCGAACCTTTATTAGAAGAAATTGGCAATTCATATCCAATTCCTGTGGTGAACGGTTTACCTGTTTTAGATAGTAATTTACAGTGGAAAGGTTGCTCATTATTTATTATGGGTGGTTTAGCGGCTTTACAGGTTGGACCCACAGCCCGAAATTTATCGGGTGCAAGAATGGCTAGTGAGAAAATGCTCAAAGCAATTATTAAATCTAATGTTGTTCAAAGTCAAGCGAAGTCAGCGTAAGCAGTTGATGGTTGATAGTTGATAGTTGATAGTTGATGGTTGATGGTGGTTAGTTGATGGTTGATGGTGGTTAGTTGATGGTTGATGGTTGATGGTTGATGGTGGTTAGTTGATAGTTGATGGTTTATGGTTGATGGTTGATGGTTGATGGTTGATGGTTGATGGTTGATGGTTGATGGTTGATGGTGGTTAGTTGATAACTGATAACTGTTAACTGTTCACTGTTAACTGATAACTGTTCGTTGGAGAAATTTAATTTTCAAGAAAAACCAAGCCCACGACTAGCTTTAGACCAAATTATGACTTCTCCATTTTGACCTCCAGCAGCAATTTTACTTGCTTGGGGATGCCATGCAACACAAGAAAAGCCGTTATTAGCACCTTGGAGAACGATTGATAGTTTCTTGGCTTTCTTCCATAAACAAAGCCAACCGTCAGCAGCAGCAGAAGCAAGCGTCAAGCTATCGGGTGCAAATTCTATTGCTTCGACAATATCGCTGTGATTGCTTAATACAGTCGCACCCCAACCCAAAGATGTGTCATCTTGTTTTTCCCATACAACTATACCTTCGGCGCTAGAAGATGCTAATAACGGTTCTTTTTTAGATGTACTAACTTTTGACCACGCTAAATGACGAATTTTACCAGGAAAACCATGCATTAACCAAGGTTCGGCTTGTTTGGCATTAATAATAAAATCTGTTTGCAATACACAAATAGTTCGATCCATATTACCCGAAGCAATATATTTACCATCTTGAGACCAAGCCACAGTGAGACTAGCGGATGGTACACTAAAAAAATATGGGTCTTCATCCCATTGATGAGAACGCCAAATTTTCACACCTTGATAACCAGCAATTGCGAGAAATGTACCATCATGACTCCAGTCAATACTCAGTACTGAAGAATTATCAAAATTTAAGGTGACAACGATTTCTTGAATGTCTGCATCCCAAACCTGTGCGTAACGTCCCAAACTAAAAGCTAGTAAATTTTTGCGGGGACTCCATGCTAATTTATCTACCCAAGCCGGTGCATTTTCCAAAGTCGCAACAACTTGATTATTAGAACTACTCCAAATTTTTACTTTACCATCCTGTCCGCCAACTGCAAGAAATTGTCCATCCGCAGAAAAACTCATTCCATCAATAGATGTATTAGTTACTTCTTGCAAAGCTATTAATTCTTTTTCTACTAATAACTTGACTTCCCCAGCCGCAGAACTCATCGCGAAAGTATTACCGTCAGCAGACCAATTTACAGCGGTTACATAATCAGAAAGTGTACAATTCCACTCTAAGTCAAAGTCAGTAGATTTAATCGTTTTCATTTTATTTTAACTTTTTCAATCAATTTTATCTGCTTATATCCTTTAAGCTTACATTGGGATGATAAAAAGTATGTGCAAAAAAACTCTGCGTTCCTCTCTCTTGAAAAGTTACTCATGGGGGGAACCCCCAAGACCGTACTTTTCGCTGCGCTTACCTCCGCGTCACTTTGCGTTTAAAAATATATAATTGACATACAAACGGATTTGATATTTATTTTATTTTTGCGTTTTCCCTTTTTTCCATAAATTGTAGAGTTGGCGATCGCCAGTGGAATTTGATAATTTGGAGTCGTGAATCACACTGGCTTTGTTTAAAATGAGAAATGTAATTGACTTTATTGAATTTCGTATCTCGTAATAATTGTTACTCCTTGTCTGCCATTAGAACTGGGTTTGAGTTTCCATTTACGGGCTAAACTCAAATGGTAATTATCTAATCTGCTGTTTCCGCTACCACTAAGCAAGTCCACATTAATCACATTACCTTGAGCATCAGTATCTACAGATACCGTTACATTACCTTCTATTCCATTTGCTTTTGCCCAAGATGGATAGTTTGTATTACATTGCCGACAGGCAGCACGTCCGTCGCCATCACCAACTGAATCACCCGTCCCTTTACCTAATCCATTTCCATTATTAGTATCATTAGTACTGGGTGTAGTTGCAACTTGATTACCTCCAGTAATAGGTCGTTTTCTTCTAGGAGCATTATCGCTACTTTCGCCAATAGAAGAATCAGGTAAGGAGGGTGCTGTATCTCGGTTTTTTCTAATTCCTGAAAGAGTATCTCTTAAGTTCTGATCGTCTTGTTGAGTTGCTTGGGGTGATTCTATGGGAGGATCAACAGGAGCCGGAATTTCTCGTGCTGTTCTAGAATCTCGTTGTTGTTGTGCAAGTAGACGTTTTAAATCTTCGGAGGCTTGACTTGGCTGTGTTGGTGGTTCTATGGGAGGTTCAACAGGAGCCGGAATTTCCCGTGGTGTTCTAGAATCTCGTTGTTGTGCAAGTTCACGTAAACGTCTTAAATCTTCGGAAGTTTTCGGTTGCGGTATTGGTGGCTCTGGAGGAGTAACGGCTGTTGTAGAATCTCGTTGTTGTGCAAGCAAACGTCTTAAATCTTCGGAAGCTTGACTTGGCTGTGTTGGTGGTTCTATGGGAGGTTCAACGGGAGCAGGAATTTCCCGTGGTGTTCTAGATTCCGGTTGCGGTTGTGTAGGAATATTATTCTCAGGGATTGGTTCTGGCTTTTGTTCCGGAATAACTGGTGATAATGGTTCTTTGAATGGTTCAAAAGGGACTAGTTTTGGTTTTGGAAGGGGTTCTGCGATGGATGGTGCTTCGGGAGTGATTCTCGGTTGTGTTGGTATAGGTTCCGATAAAGAATTTGGACTTCCACCGCTAATTTGAGAGTCGCGGTTAAAGTTTTCTAAATCCGGTTCAATTTTAGTCGTGTCGGGAACAGGAGGCTTTATTTCTGCTTCTGGCTCGATTTTTTGCGGTTCTGGTTTTGGTTTTATTTCTTCTTTCGGTTCAATTTCTTCTATAGGAGTATCAAGAAGAGTGATTTCAACTGGTTCCTCCTCAACTTGGGGAATCCTGTTTAACAGCCTGCCAATACCCGAAGCTAACAACACAATATGAAATAGTAGCGAGCCGACTAAACTACACGCTAAAAAAATTCGTAGAGCTTTTAATTCTCTCTCTCGCTGTTGTAGCACTGTATTTGCAAAGCTCATGGTTAAAATCTACTAATAGTTGATATACTTTTGCATTAACTCAAGATTTTACAATAATTAATGATAAAAGTCAACCAATTTTTTCAATTATTACTTAATAATCTGTTGCAATTATCGGATGAAATATACCTTTAACTTCAAGTTCAAATTACATTGCGATCGCAAATACCCTTGTCAGAATAAAAATGCTCAAAGTCTTGATATTTGATTTTTTGAATATCTGTAACATTGATAATTGTCTTTAACTAGCACGTTTTTTTACTTTGTAAAAATACCTTGAGACTCAATTCTCTGTTGATTTTTAATACCTGAAATAGATTGACATTTATTATCATCTGTTATAAGTTGATTTGATAAGTTCTGTCATCTGCACCAAAAGATCGGTAGTAGTGACTTTTATTAATGCACTTGAGAGCTATACATGGGAATACAGAATCTATTCTCGGCAGGTGGCGTTGTCATGATACCGCTGCTGGGTTTTTCAATATTGGCATTAGCGCTGATTGTGGAAAGAATAAGGTTTTGGCTGAAAATAAATAATCGTCAAACTAAAGTAGTACGAGATGTTTTAAATCTCTATCGTCGGAACAATATCGTCGGTGCAATTGATGGATTGAGAAAGAACGCAGATTTACCTATCGCTCGGATGTTTCTGACTGCTTTAGAGTTAGAAGAACCGACTCCGGAAGAGTTTCGTTTAGCATTGGAAAGTGAAGCACAAGCGGAAATTCCTTTACTCAAACGTTTTCAAACTATATTTGATACTATAATTTCTCTGGCACCGTTATTAGGTCTTCTTGGTACAGTATTAGGACTAATTGGTTCCTTTGCTTCTTTAAATCTTGGTAATGTGGGTGGTTCTCAAACAACGGATGTCGTTGGTGGTATTAGTGAAGCTTTGGTTTCCACTGCTGCGGGATTGATTGTAGCAATTTTCACGCTTTTATTTGCCAATACCTTTCGAGCAATGTATCAAAGACAAATGGCATTGATTCAAGAATACGGTGGAGAATTAGAATTGCTTTACCGTCGTCGTTACGAACGAGGAATAAAAGATTATGCGTCTACCTGATGAAGCGGATGTACCAGCGCAAATTAATATCGTCCCAATGATAGATGTGATATTTGCGATTTTGACATTTTTTGTGATGTCAACGTTGTTTTTAACTCGTCAAGAAGGATTACCAGTAAATTTACCTCAAGCATCCACTGCAAAACAAGCAGCTGAACCAGCAAGAGTGACTTTGACAGTAGACAAGACTGGAAATTTATTTTTGAACAAGCAACCGATTACTTTGGAAGCATTAGAAGCGGGGGTGAAAGAACAAGTCAAACCCGAACAGCCTTTAATGGTGGTATTGAATGCTGATGAAGGGGTGAATCACGGCAAAATTGTTGAGGTGATGGATAAAGTGCGACGGGTGAAGGGTGCATCTTTAGCGATCGCCACTCGTCGAGATTAATTGAATCAACCTTACTATTATTGGTTTTATTGTTATCAAAATATGCATCCGTGAGTACCCACTATCAGTTAACAGTGAACAGTTAACAATCGACTTGCCCGGTGATAACTGTTAACTGATTTTAGGGGCTTGATACTAAGTAAGCTGGCGCAAATAAATGTAAATCAATCTTAAACTCTCTTACCTGTTACCTGTTACCTGTTAACTGTTGCCTCTTGCCTTTTGCCTCTTGCCTTTTGCCTATCCCCGAAGACTAATAAGCAAACCCTATGTATATATTATCAAACCGAAAACCTGTAATAGGGTTAATAATCGGATGTTTGGTGCTTTTAATCTGTGTTGTTTTCAGCGTCACTTTGGGTGCGGCAAAAATTCCTCTGGATACGATTTATCAATCATTTCTGTCTTTCGATGCTTCCAGAGAACATTTAATCATTCATAGTGTGAGATTACCGCGATCGCTATTAGCAATCTTAGTCGGTGGATCAATATCGGTTGCAGGTGCTTTGATGCAAGGTGTGACACGCAATCCCCTAGCTGATCCAGGAATTTTGGGAGTAAGTTCCGGTGCAGCTTTTTCGGTGGTGATGGCAATTTTCTTGTTTGGTGCCTCTTCTCCGAGTATCTACATTTGGTATGCCTTTTTGGGTGCGGGTGTGGCTGCTTTTAGTGTTTACTTTCTGGCTTCTTTAGGACGAGGTGGAGCTACACCATTAAATCTTACCATAGCCGGGGCAGCAATTAGTAGTTTACTTGCTTCATTGACTTCGGGAGTATTAATTGTCAGTCAACGCACTTTAGAAGAAATTCGTTTTTGGTTAGCTGGTTCTTTAGCAGGTACAGATACAAGTGTTATTCTCCAAGTTTTACCTTATATTTGTATCGGCATGATATTGGCTGTAATAATCTCCCCCCAAGTGACGATTTTGAGTTTAGGGGAAGATATTGCTTCATCTTTAGGACAAAAAACTGTAGCTGTAAAAATTGCGGCGGTTATCTGCGTTTTATTGTTAGATGGTAGTGCGGTAGCGGTAGCTGGTGCGATCGGATTTATTGGTTTAGTGATTCCCCATATTGTCAGATTTATCGTCGGAGTCGATTATCGTTGGATTATTCCCTATAGTGTATTATTTGGAGCCATATTACTATTAGTTGCCGATATTTTTGCTCGATTGCTTATTCAACCGCAAGAGATTCCTGTGGGGATTATGACAGCTTTAATCGGTGCGCCATTTTTTGTTTATTTAGCTAAAACCAAGGTGAAGAAATAAAACTTGTTGACTAGCCAACAGCAAATCCATCAAACTGTCGCATAAATGGTGAATGAGAATTTATAGCTAGCATATTGCTCTAAAACTTGTTTTACTAAAAGTCAATATTTTTCTAGTTTTTTCATTCGACAATAACCTCCTTTTTCGGATCAAAAATTAAAAGTTTCAACTGATACTTCACCCATAGCGTGTTTAACAACTCGCGTTTGAGAAGTTGTATAATCAGAATTGGAACTAATATTTTGAGTAGTACTCACTCCACAGCCAATAATGATAAAAGCTGTGATGATACTGAATAAAATTAATTGGATTTGACGAGAATTGAAAATAGGAGTGAAAAAACTCCGCGTGACTCCGCGTTTACCTCCGCGTCCCTTTGCGTTAAAAAACATAATATAGCTACTACTACTAATAATTAAATTTTCAATAAGTTTGTAATTTTAAATTGTGGAATTTTAGTTAATTTACTATTACAGCATTCACCTTTTGTATATATAGTTTTTGTTTTATCTTCAATAACGTTACATCTATAAGTATTAGTCATGCAGTCTGGTGTTTTAAAACATATTTCTACTTGATTAAAAGTTTCGTCTTCATTGTGTTTAATTACCCAACCTTGCACTTGATAATTAAACCATTTCCACCCATAATTTAGCATTAACTCTCTTTCTAAAAACTGAACTTGCCAAGGCAAAACTCCCCAACCGCGATAGACATTTTTGAAGCATTCAATATCACCAGTTCTAGTCAAAATAGCAGCAAAGGATTTTGGCTCAAGTCTACCGTAATATCTTGCTTCTGGAAGGTCTATCATAGTTGGTGCAAAACGATGTCCGCCAAAATGACTGCTTTGCCAAACTCGAACATCAGATAATGATAAATCTTCTACTGTAGCTAAAGCTTGGCGAAAAAAAGGATTGCCATATTTAGCACAACATTTATCATGACTTCCATGAGTACAGACTAAAATATCTCTAGTTTGAATATTGTTATCTGAAGATTCTAGAGTCTCACCTTTGATGCACTTTTCAATTATCGGTACTGCATCATTAATATCTGTTAATAGAAACTCTTTCTTAACATAATTTGAAAAAATCTCTTCTTGATGATAATATATAATTAAACGATTATATCCAGTTTCGTGGTAATTAGGATTATAAATAAATACTAGCCTTAAAAATAATTCCACTTCTTCATTAATAACTGCTTTTAAACCTTTTAATTTACCAGAAAGGGCTTTTTTATCTAAGGGGTCAGATGTCCAAGGTGGTGGAAATTCGAGTAAGACATAATATCGACGGTTTAATGCACAGCCAATCGGGTCTTCTTTTACTTCACAAGATTCTTCTGCACAGAAAAAATTGTTCATAATCTAAAAAATTAAATATTATTTATATCAATAATCTTCAGCATCATGATCTGGCACAATAGTTTCCACGTTCCGCAGTCGTGGAACAGAATAACCGCTCAAACCAATCAACAATAAACCAATAGAAAAAAACACATATAAAATTGCCATTCCCGCACCTTTTCCAGTACCAAATAAATTACCAAATAAAGGTACAAGATTACCTCCTGGCATCATAGCAGGTTCAAAAACATGGTCGGCAAGTAAAGCAGCAATAAAAACAGCGATCGCCGAAACAATCTGTTGCATAATAGACTCGGTGGCAAAGACTCGTCCTTGTATATCCGGTCTAACTTTACTCAGCAATATAGCCCTTGAAGAACTTGTCAACATGGGAAAATTGAGAGAGGAGCAAAATTGAGCAGGTAGCCAAATCATTAACCCTTGTCCCAAACCAAATATTGTTTTGCTCACTCCAGCACCCATCATTCCCAAAAGAAAACCATTAATCCGTCGTTTGGAACCACCCCAAATACTCAAAATAATAGTTCCCGTTACTCCCCCCAATCCAGCCGCAGAGGAAATACTACCTAATATCCTGGTGTCATTATTTGTACGTGCCAAAATCATCGGTGAATGTAAGGTTGCACCAATGTCATGAGCAAACCAAAATAAAGAACCAGTAACTACCATCGCTAAAAGGCTTTTTTGTCTTATAAGATAGCGAAAACCGAAAATAATCTCTTGCCAAATCCCGATACTTTTCTCAGATTGAGTTGTTGTTTTTGGTTGAGGAATACGTACCTTCAAAATAGTCGCGATCGCAATTGTGAAACTAATAAAGTCAATCAATAAGATGCCACCCAAATCAATTATGTAATAGAGAAAACCTGCTAATGCTGGAGCAATAATTATTGAACCGTAATGAATTGCAGAATTCATACTAGTAGCCCTTTGGTAATGTTGTTTGGGTACTAACATGGAAAGTGAGGACGAATAAGCTAGGGCTTGAACTTCGCTAAATGCTCCATTTACCGCACCAGTTGCGTAAATATGCCATATTTGTAATTGGTTGGTTAAATACAAATAGCCGATGACTATAGTAGATATTGCCGCTACACAATCAGCAATTATCAACAAAAACTTGCGATTTACACGGTCTACAATTAATCCTGAAGCTAAGGTAATAAAAATACTGGGAATGAGTTCAAAAAAACTCAATAAAGCAATTGTAGTTACCTGATTTGTCAGTTGCCATGCCCAAATTTTGATTGCAAAATAAGTCATATAACTGCCAATATTTGATACTAACTGACCAAACCAAATAATGATAAATTTACGCATTTTAGGTGAATAAGAAAGATACCTGTTTTCCCCTATGATTTACCAAGAAATCCGATATCCAACGCTGAGAGTTCTACCTTTACCTGCATAGTTGGCACTATCAAAGAATGGTGCAAAATATTGGGAATAAACCGGGAAATATTGGTTATTAAATAGGTTTTGAATGCCTATTTGTAATTCCCCTTGTCCTAGTTTAATACTGCTTAGGTAGTCTACGGTTAAGTAACTGTCGATTCCAGCATCTTCTACAGCATCTTCAAAAGCGCGATCGCGATTACCTGAATACAATAATTGCAATCTATTACGCCATCCTTTGAGGGTTTGATTTTCTACATAAGCCGTTAATTTCAACGGAGGAACGGTAATGCTATTAAGCGCTAAATATTCACCATCATCGTCTTCATCATTTTCACCTTCCGTCCAAGTCAATGTACCACCCAATTTCCAATTTTCGGCAGGTTGTACATCAACTGCTGCTTCTATACCATAGATGCGTTGGGGAGCGCGGACAGTTTCTAAAAAGTCGTCATCTGTGACTGTAAAATCCGAACCCAAGTCTGAAAAGTTATAAAAACCAGCTATAGAAGCTTGTAAATTATTCCATTGACCCCGAATTCCAATTTCATAGTTATCTACTTTCTGTGGTTCTGTAAGTTGTAGAGAGTCTAAAATGTTCACCGCTCCTGCTGGAGGTCTGCGGAAAACACGACCCAAATCGGGAACTGAAAATCCTTGAGCAAAGTTAGCGAAAACGTTCACTTCGGGACTCAAGCCATAGACAATGCCTCCATTAAATACTGTAGAATCAAAATTGCGATCGCCACCTTGAATATTGCGCCGATTACTCGTAACCAGCCAAACAATAGATGCTCAAATAATTTTTTCTGACTGCAAAATACAGTCTTATTGGTAACTCTTCTCAGTAATTTTACGAGACATGAGGGGAAAAATGAAGCGCGAAATCTTCTTCAAACGGAATTATTACCTTCTCTAAACGGAATTTTTCCGGGAATACACGCTGGGATTAACACCAAACTTTTTGCGAAAAGCAGTCATAAAAGCACTGTAACTTGAATAGCCGACAGTTCGTGCAACTTGATTTATGGTATTTTTTTCTAAAAGTAATTCTTTGGCTCGTTCCATGCGATAATCATGTAAATAACCAAAGACAGTTGTACTAAATATTTGCTGAAACCCTTTTTTTAAAGTGCAGTCATTGAGATTTACTTGCCGCGCTAATGCTAATAATGATGGTGGATTGCTAAAGTTACTAATGATAATATCTCTCGCTTGGTAAATACTATCAATTTGTTCTGACTTGAGATTCGTAGTTGAGTTTAACGGTTTAGAATCTTGCAAATCTTCTAAACGTAGCGCCATTAATTCTAATACTTTAGCTTCTAAATAAAGCTGTCTTGTTAAACCTTGATAAGGACAATTTAAAATTTGCTGCAAGATAGTTTGCATTTGCGGTGTTGTCCTACCAACTTGAAAATAATTTGTATCGATATTTGTTTTATCAATAATATTTTGGAAATTGTCAGGTAATTTATCGTTAGGAGACAAGACCAAACTTTCAAATAACGAATATTCGATATGAATATCTAATTTTAAGATTCTTTCTTGTGCTTGCCATTCCTTTGTGTTACTTTCATCTGCATCGGTATCTAAGTCAAGTGATATAAAATTTTGTCCTGAGTTTATATTGATACCACAACCATGACCAAAAATACTAAAACCTAATTCTAAAGAAGTATAAGATTGAGTTGGGGAAGTTTCAATAACTAAGTTTTCTTGTAATTTATAATCTTCTACCAAAAGAGAGATTCCCGGACGCAGGTGAAACCAATGTCTCTTACCATGACTGATTCCTTTGGGATCATGCAGTTGAAATTCGTAAGTTTTTGGTTGAAAATAACTGTTATTAAGTGGAATTGATAAATGGCGGCAATCCGGAGGTTCTTGTAAAACAAGGGTCATGGAATTTTAGATTTTGGATGAGCTATTGAGATAGATGAGAAATAATATCATTAATTTGTACTTCAAATAAGTATCGTCAATTACAAGTATTTTTCAGGGAAGTAGGAAATTAGATCATGTCCGGTTAAATACTTATAATAAAGTGGGTTCGGGAACAGTCAACAATTACCAATTAGCAATTACCAGTCATAGAATAGGGACAGGCAAGGATGCCCATCCCACACACAAGAATGTATCAAGCTCTTCCCTTTCTTCCGATGGGAACACACATTGGTGTACCAGCAACAGGATCGGGAAAAATTCGACATTCCAACCCAAATACTTCCCGAACCATTTCTTCTTTCATTACCAATTCCGGTTGTCCAGCGACAAAAACTTTACCTTCCTTGACTGCAACTAAATAATCAGCATAACGACAAGCTTGGTTTAAATCATGCAACACCATCACCAAAGTTCGTCCTTGATTTTGATTTAATTCCCAGAGTAAATCCAACACTTCAATTTGATGAGCTAAATCTAAAAAAGTTGTCGGTTCATCTAATAATAAAATATCCGTATCCTGTGCCAAAGCCATCGCAATCCAAGCTCGTTGTCGCTGTCCCCCAGAAAGAGTATCTAATTCCCTTTCTGCTAACTCTTTCATGCGGGTAATTTCTAAAGCTATATCGACCAATCTTTCATCTTCTTTTGTCCATTGTTGCAGCCAATTTTGGTAAGGGAAACGTCCACACGCGACTAAATCTTTTACTGTTAAGCCTTCAGGAGGAACAGGCCCCTGAGAAAGAATTCCTAATTTTTGAGCAACATCTTTTGTAGATAATTTAAAGACATCTTTGGCATCTAAATAAACAGTTCCTTTGCTAGGTTTGAGTAATCTCGCTAATCCTCTTAACAACGTAGATTTTCCACAACCATTTGCACCGACTAATGCTGTAGTTTTTCCCTTGGGTATAGTTAAATCTAGGTTTTTAACTATCGTCGTTCCTTCATAGCCTAAAGTTAAGCCACGTGTTTCAATTTGTGAGTGTTGGTGAGTGTTTAATTGCATTTTTTTAGATATTTTATAAAGTTTAATCTATTGAGATTCAATAGGGTTGTGGTAATACTCACTAATCACTACTACTTCCAACTTCCTTCTTGTTTGTGAGAAATGCGGGTATACTATAGTGAACTAATAACCAGGTTATTTTTTCCGGGTTTGTATTAATAAATAAATAAAATAAGGCGCACCGATTACCGCAGTGACAATACCACAGGGAATTTCTATTGGTGCAAAAATAACCCTTCCTAATAAATCAGAAATAGCCACCATCATCGCTCCTAAAACTCCAGAGACTGGTATCAAACCGAGATGATTTCCTCCTACTAATTGACGGGCTATATGAGGTGCAATTAATCCTACAAAACTAATTGTTCCTGCCGTTGCAACTGCTGCACCTGACAACGCAGCACTAATTATTAATAATAAACCCCGTTGCCATTCAATGTTACTTCCTAAACTTTGGGCAATGTCATCTCCTAAATTTAAAGTATTTAATTCGGCAGCTTTAATTAAAGCTAGAGGAACAAATATAATCAACCAAGGTAGAAAAGCAAAAACCTGTTCCCAAGTTCTTCCATAGACACTTCCTGCTAACCAAACTAATGCCTGATTGACTTCATAAATTTCCCCAAAGGTGACCATGAAGCTGGTACAAGCTCCAGCAACCGCAGAAATTCCCACACCAATTAAAATCAATCTGACTGGGTGAGTCCCTCTATCCCAAGCAAAAATATAAATTAATAAACAAGCAATTAAAGCACCCAAAAACGCTGATACAGGTAAAACTCCAGCAGGTAAGTTTGGTAGTAAGATAATGAGACTAACTGCTGCTAAACTAGCTCCGGCATTAATACCAATAATTCCCGGATCGGCAAGAGGATTTCTGGTTAAACCTTGCATAATTGCACCGGAAATTGCCAGTGCAATACCTACTAAACAAGCTGTTAATGTTCTTGGTAATCGTAAAGTATTAATCACAAAACCATAATCCGGATTTCCCGTATCGATTCCCAATAGGGTTTGTAAAACTACAAACGGTGGAGTCGGATATTCACCGACAGAGGTGCTAATAATAAATGTTGTCAAGGTAATGACACAAATCAGTAGTAAGACTGACGGGATGCGTCGGTGCAGACGAAAGGATATTGGTGGAAACTTTGAGCGGAAAATAAATGTATTATTCTTCACTTGGTACCTGAGTTTGGGCTAAGTCAACCCAGAATGTTTGATTTTCTCACATTTATTGAGAATAATTGACAGTATAATCTAATTTTCCTGAATGCGATAGCTTGCGCTGACTTGTCAGTTCACCTATTTTTATATTACAAAATCAAGTCCGTAATCTGGGATTTAAGTAGCTAGGCACAAATATTTAGCCTGTATTCCTTCCCTAACAATCAGTTGCTTGATAGAGCTTCTTCCCCTTGCCCAAAAAACTTAAGTGCCTGTTCTTTGGATTGCATGATGATTTCACCTAAAGCATCTTGCCGATTAATAGCTTGATAAAACCGGACTAAATCTTGAAATGTTGTATGGAACGCATAATATGCTTGTGTGCGAAATTCCATTGGTAACTTACTAGCGCCCATCATACCGGATGCACTGCTTTGGGCTTTGAGCAGGCAAGTTTCTGCTTTCATTACCTCTCCCACCGCCAAATGACAATTAGCAAGATTCTGACATGAAAGTACATAGATATGAATTGCCTCAGAATTACTTAAATGGGAAGTTGCTTCCTGCAATAATTCCTGTGCAACAGTCAATGCTTTTGGATAGCAAGCGATCGCATCGTGGTACAACTTTAATTGCATTTTACTGTTTCCTTCCTGGATGTGGTTTTTCCATACCTGATCGACTGCCTTGAGGTTTATCGGAGTGTTGCACATGGTAAGTAAGAATAAGAATCTGTTTGGTAAAACCTAAAAATCTTGATTCTTTGCTCCTTAGTATTTCTTTAAGGGCATCAATACTCACAATTTACAATAAATGCAAACTTTTATCAATAAATAGCAAGATTATAGACGAAGACACATAGGAAGAGTAATTAGTCATTCGTGACTAATTACTATTGACACAAACACGATAAGCGCAGCGGCGATCGCCATTTAAAATATGTTCGACTCGTTCAATGGTAAGTGTAGAACCAAGTAACCCGGTGAAGACTTGTAATTCTGAACTGCACAATTGGGGACATTTTCGGGCAGCAATGCAAATTGAACGTGATCGCTGATCAACCATCCAACCCCGACAACCAAGCATCCAAATCAGCCATACTGGTAAAATTAAGCAGCTTCAGGGGATAAACTGCAAGTTGCCAACCGCAGTATGTATTATGACCCAATTGAGTTGGTAGTAACGAGGCTCAACAGCTTATCTCTGCAATACTTGTACTGATTGCTTTAACTTGATACTCGTAATCGGGTATTTACTTGTCTCCTAATTTCGCCCATTCTTCAGGAAGCATATTGGCAATCAACTCGAAAGCACCTTTACCATCAGGCTTCACAACATAAGCCATACCCTGTGGATCTGGATAAATCCCTGTTGCGGCTTCAAACAAGTCATCATGACCGACAATTACAGTATTACTTCCTTTTGTTGGTATAGTTGTTAACATTGGTGTTAGCTGAGCTTTCATCTGAGCCGTTTGTTCAGGTGTATAGTCTTCAGCTTTGGGAAAGTTGAGGTCAGCATTTTTCTCGTATTTCCCGAAAGCTAAGTCTGCGGTCTGCCAAGCCCGACAATACTGACTAGAAATCACTTTATCGAAAGGAATGGTATATTTGCGAAACCCGAACCCAATCGCTTTAGCTTGTTCCCATCCCGCTTCACTGAGCATCCGTTGAGTTGAACAATCACCCATTACCGCTTTTACTTGGTCAGCATAATCTTTTTCTGTTTGGGCATGGCGAAAATAAATTACATGACCCCCTTGTTTTAAAGCATTCAGAAGGGCTTTGCCACTGAGTTTATCCTGAAAATCCGCATTGGCTTTTTCTCCCTCACTAATTTTTTCCTCACTTGCGACAGGTTGAGCAGTGGTTTCAGGTGCTTTTGTGTCACCACTTATTGGCTCGCTAGGAGTAGAATTACATCCAGCCAGAAGCGCGATCGCAGCGATAACAGATCCACTCACAACGACACTATATCTAGTTTGTAGCGATTTCAACATTTGATGTTTTAGAGATATTGCGAATATTTATTAATAATACGATAAATAAATACAATTACAAGAATTTTCAATACATATATGAAAGATTAAATAAATTAACTGTGCATCAGGTTATAAGCTAATGTGCAGCTAGATTGTATGAGAAGAGAATATCAAACTCTTGTAGTGCGGGCTGTTAGCCCGCTACTCAAATACAAATTAAATGCCTAGCAGCTTACTCACTCCAACTTCCTTCTTGTTTGTGAGAAATGCGGGTTTAGATGTATCCACAGCCCTTAATCAATTAAATCGTTCTTTAGAAGCTTATATTGACAACTCTGGCGTTGCTGAAAATATCTATGAAAATCATTTGGCGCGATTTTTAAAACCTTGGGAGACGTGATATAATTCCCTTCGGACACTTTCTGCCCGCAGGCTTTCGCGTGAACGCCCTCCACGTCTCTACATTTAAAATTCATACTTGGATTCAGCAACGCCACAATTTTACACCCTATTGCTGATACCGTTTCTGTATGAATATGCACGCTCACCACCTCCGGTGGGCTTTGCTTGTATAGCCCCAGGATGACCGTCTGAGGCTATACTAGTACAGCGGGCGCGTAAATAAATATACTACTGTAAATACTTAACCCGCTCTTAGACTATAAGTCCCTGTCTAATAGTGAAAGTCCTCTTAAGAGGACTAAAATTTATGTTTTAAATAGTATAGATATTTACGCCATATTGTACTAGTGTTAGATTTGAATTTTAACTGCATCTCCGGACTATTCTAATATTTTCTTCAACTGCTTACAAGTTTCTTCGATTTTATCAATACTACCAGGATTTACCAGTCCATAATAATCAAAAACATAAACTTGTTCCTTTTGAGTCGCTTTAAGTTTATTCCAGAAATTCTTTGATTTTAATTGTGTAATTACTCCTGCATTAGCAGGGTCTACTACTAATAATATTTCTGGATTTTGTTGCACTATTTTTTCTTCTGAAAGTGTGACATAACCTTGTCCTATAGATTCTCCCTGCAAATTTGCTGTTAAATTATTCGCATTAAATTTCGATAATAAATCTCCAGTCCAACTATTTTTATTGGGAGATAAAACTGGTTGACTGCTAACTAATACAAGAAGAGAATTATTATTTTTTGGTATATCATTTATAAATGAACTGTATTTTTCTAATAAAAGTGCTGGGTCTGTATTTATAGCTTGAGCGAGTTCTTGTGTATGTTTAATTAAAGCATCCCAACTGTTTGTTTCACTGGCTAAAGTTGTAATTCCTAAATCTTTTAATTTTTTAAAAGTTTGCTCATGAAATCCAACCGCACCAATCACTAAATCAGGTTTAAGAGCAACTATTTTTTCGATATTTGGAGGTGTTCTGCCTTCACTGACTGCTGGTAGTTTTGCAAAACGTTCATCTTTTCTGAGCAAACTACTACCGGGAATCCCAACTAGTTTTGTAGCATCAAGTCGGTGAATAATATCAGCAGATAATGATGTTAAAGCAACAACTCTTTTAGCATTTTCAATTTCAGGCTTAGAGACTTGATTTTCTTTTATTTGAGTTACATTAGTTGAAGATTCAGAACTATTTTTAGTAGTTGTAGAATTACAAGCTATTAAAAGGAAAGTTAATAAAATAGCAATAGTACGAGTTTTAGAAATATTATACATATTTATGATCATCAGATATTCTGCTATCAATTAGGTGAGTAGAAAAATTGATCGTTATGACAAGAGAGTAGGGTTGGGGGAATAGGAATAAGCTGTTCGGGTTGTTTACATTTTGTGACATAGAAATATTTATTTATGCCCACATACTTATATAAGAATCCATTTTGATTTTGCATAAGTTGTAGGGATTTTGACTGTTTACTGCTCCCTGTTCCCTACTCCCTACTCCCTTTATTACAAGTGTTTAACCGGACATGATATTACCAATTAAAAACTAAAATGCAACTTTCAAGCCAATCGTGGCATTGAAACCGGGTAATGTCCGACGTGCAATTTCTGGAGAATTATTTGTCAATCCCCTTACATCTTGCCAGCGCCAATATTTCTTGTCTAGTAGGTTAAATAAACCAACATTCAAAGAAACTTTATCGCTAAATTTATAGTACCCTAATAAGTCTAAATTAAAGTAACTATCAGGGATAAATAAATCAGTACCACTTTCAGCAGCACGTTGATTAGCTGCAACAAATGTAGTCACCAATTCGCTTCCCCAACGGTCTTCTGGTGCGCGATAACGCAGTCCAACAACTGCTTGAAATGGGTCTACAGTGTCCAAGGGTTGATCATTTTGTAAATTATTACCTTCAGCCCAAGCTAAACTACCAATTAAACTCAAGCCATATTTAGAAGGACTTAAACGATATTCAGCTTTTGCTTCTAAACCATAAATTTCTGCACCTTTAATATTTTGTGATTGGAATTGTTGGAAATCACGACCTCCGATAGATGTTACACCAACCAACTCTGTATCAATAAAGTTGTTGTAGCGGTTGTAAAACCCACTTAAACCAAAATCAAACTGAGAATAACTACCCTTAATTCCGATTTCATAACTGTCGCTAGTTTCAGGTTTTAAGTTATTATTGGGAAGAACTGTATAACCAAACAAGAAATTAGTAAAAGCGATATTTGCATCGTCGTAAGGAGGACTACGAAAACCACGGGCATATTGAGCGTATGTTGATAATTCTGGGGTTATTTTGTAGACAACTCCCAACTTAGGAGAAAAAGCAGAAGCATCAAAATCTTCTACTTGGTAATTACTGATATTTATATTCTGAAAATCTTGGTCTGGATTAGCTGTAAGTTTATAATAATCAAAGCTTAATCCCGGAATTAAGCTAAGACGACTATCAGCAAATTCAATTTCATTTTGTACATAAAGACGAAATCTTAAGGTTTCCGTGTCGGGAAAAGTTTTGTTGGGATAGGTTTCACCACTTACAAACTTGTTTATCGCACCTGTTCTTAAATCTGTTTCTGTCCTATCTCTTGGGCGGGAAGTATCGGTGTTAAATAGCTCTAAACCGTAAACTAAACGATGGTCTATTCTACCCGTTTGAAAATTGCTCTCAAACTGGATATCTCCACCAAAAACGCTTTGCTCAAAGCTATTGATATCTTCTCGTGAAGTTGTCGCTACAGCACCTCTACCGAGTAAGCTGTTAATTTCTTCGGAGGCTTGTGCATCCTGATAATAAACTTGCCATCTAAATTTCTGCAACCAGTCATTGTTAGGATTATCGTACTCCTGTCCTAAACTGATACGATAACGTTGGTTTTCATAGTTAGCAAAACTATCAAAAGTAGTTGTACCACGTGATGTTCCCAAACTGCTAAGTAAATTCGTATCGGATTTGCTATTAAATCTTTCTCCAGTCAACTTAAAAGTATTACTTTCGTTAGGTTTAAAAACTAATTTACCGATAAAGTTTAAATCCCTGTTATCTTGAGGGTCAACTATCGCAGTACCGTAATTTTTAAACTCGGAACCTGTAACGTTAGTTAAAGCGGCTGAAATCTGAAGTTTTCCATCCTCACTTTCCGCTGCAATCACTCCAGCTAATTTACGACTTTCATCGGTACTGTCATAAGTATATTTAACACTAGCATATGAGGGTCCATCGCTGTTCAATAGATAGTCATCAGGGTCTTTAGTGATAAATGAAACTGCACCCCCAATAGCATCACTTCCATAAAGAGTAGAAGCTGGACCGCGTATGATTTCGACTCGTTTGAGAGTTTCTAAATCAAAGTAATTGCGTGAAGTACTTGTAGGAGTGTAATTATCGGGGATGCGTATTCCATCCACTTGAATCAATACACGATTACCACCGATACCGCGAATGCTAAAGTCTTGATTCCCACGGTTACGACTATTTCTGACAGAAACCCCCGGTTCGTAGCGAATTAAATCTGCTAAATCGTTTATTAACTGTCTATCTACATCCTCTGATTGAATTACAGTAATGTTTCCAGGAGTATCTTTGACGGGGCGTTCACTCCTTGTCCCTGTAACAGTAATATCAATATCAGCTTCTTGTTTTTCTGTTTTTTGATCGGATTCCGCTTGGGCTAGAGTTTTACTTTCTTTGCTTTGCGGTTCCCGAAATAAATCTTGAGCATTAGTACTGAATTGTTCTACTTCCTCTAAATTTTTGATTTCGGGTGATGCAGATTCAGCCAGCGTCGCAGGTAAGATTCCTAAATTCAACAATACAAGATTGAAGAGCAATACGTACAAATTTTTGAGATTCATTTTTATCAAGACCTAATGGTAAGAATAGCTACAAACTTTTCAGCCACAGTCACCCGTCATGCTTTCGCTACAACAATCGTTATACTCTCTTCAGGACTTATACAGAAATATTTGCATTAAGAGAGTGGTGAATATTACTTTAGAGTTATTGAATAGATTTGTCAATAATTTTATAAGGTAAACAAAATATTTCTCAAAAGTAAAAAAACTAAAAAAAACTTGTAAATTCAGCAACAGCAAACTTACAAGTAAATGCTTTGATTAAGGATTAAGCAGCATCAATAGCGAATCGAGGCTATCTGCAATATGTAAAAATGCAAATATCCATGATGTTCTTAAATCCGGGAGCAAAAGTAAAGGTTAGGTTAATTAAGTGAGAATTATGTGCCGACTGCTGATGTCAACACAGAGTTTGTAAAAAAAAATGCCCTGATGTATAAAAAATATAATTTAATTGCAATTCTTTGTCAACTATTTTTTTGTATACTATACTAGTTCGCAAGACACACTTTTTGCACCATTCTCAACAAAACCCGTTTTGCTCTATATTCTTTCAGGCTGAGTCTGGGAACTAGTTTTTGGAGTTTACTCTTAGTGATGGGAGCAACTTGTGCATTCCGGTGAAGCAGATCAACTTGCGTCATTAAAAATTAATTATGCGTTGTTTATAGCTAACTCTTGAAAAACAGAGAATATTGCGAACTATTTACATTTTTGTCAAAAATTTTGATGATTTTTTGGTTTATTTAATTGATGGGTTGCGGGGATATGAAACTGAGAATAAATGTAGTCTGAGTAACTTGTTATTTACAGTGCTTAATATGTAATATCTATAAGTAAAACGGTCAATTTATTGATTTAGAAAATTTTGACCCTCTTTAAATTAAATGCTCACTTTTTTGGTATTTAATTGTTAATCCAGACATAACACATATTGAACAACTAGAATGAACAATGGTTAATTATTTAGCATATATTCCTCCTTCACTTTCACCAACTCAATTTAATTTGGTTTACAATGCCTTATCTTTATGCATCGCAGCGATGATTGGGGCAGCTCTATTTTTCTTTAATGCTAAGTCTTTAGTCGGTGATAAATATAAACCAGCCATATTAATTTCAGGTGTGGTTGTTAGTATCGCGGCTTATCACTATTTCCGGATTTTTAATAGTTGGGATGCGGCTTATACTCTAAAAGAAGGGGTGTATTTGACAACAGGTGAAGTGTTCAACGATGCTTACCGCTATGCTGATTGGATACTCACAGTACCACTGCTTTTAACTGAAGCGGTTGCAGTGTTAGCTCTCTCTAAAGAACTCGCAAAACCACTGTTAATTAAGTTGGTTTTAGCATCTGTATTAATGATTGCGACAGGATATCCTGGTGAAATTTCAGACAACGTAATTACTCGTATCGTCTGGGGAACTATTAGCACTATCCCCTTCGCCTACATTCTTTATTTACTGTGGATACAACTGGGTAAATCCCTCGAAAATCAGCCAGAACAAGTGAAAACATTGATTACACAGATGCGTTTGCTTTTGCTGTTATCTTGGGGTGTTTATCCAATTGCTTATCTGCTTCCTGAATTAGGCATTTTTGGTAGTCCAGCAGCAACTGTTGGTATTCAGATTGGATATACCATTGCCGATATATTAGCCAAACCCATATTTGGTCTATTGGTTTACTCAATTGCAAAAGTTAAAACTCAAGTTGATGCGACTGAGGCTGGAGTTGGCTTACCTATTAGTAGCGAAAACTAGTAATTTATTCTAGGCTGTTGGCTTAGTTAGATACTAATGTAGAATTACCAAGAACAATTCCTATTTAACATGGAATTCAACCCTGGAAGTCAGTTGCAGATTATTGACAATACTGTAACTGATTCTAGGGTTGTTAAGCTTTGGTAATAATGTTTTTTAGATTGGGTGTAAATAAGCAACAGTTTCTAACCTGTGAAACAAATAATTAATTGTTAGGACTTACGCAACCGGCACATTTTTCTTGTAGGGTGCTGTGACACTTTGATCAAGTTTGAACGTAGTAATAAGGTTTTTAGTGTCACGCACCAACCGGATATTGTGACAATTGCGTAAGCCCTGATTGTAATATTCAATACTTACTTCTATTTGTATTCAAGGAAAATAATGGATATTCTTTAGAGTATTATTTCATGATTAGTGATTTAATTACTACAAATTGAGAATTATTAGTGATAAGTTATTAGAGGAATGGTAAATTCAGATGATGATTCAAGTGATTATTAATATATTTTATTAATAAGGGGGTATGTTTTGCAGAGTGATGAGAATTTAGATAATAGTCCGGAAAAATCAGAATCTGAACAATGGGACAGATTTAAATTTTTTTGTGGAAATTCGACTGGCGAATTGAATCAGAATTCTAACTTGTCAGATTTTTTAGATTCTGATGATATTATTCCTCTTTCTGAGGCTAGAGCGGGTGATATTGTCTCAATTGTAGAACTACTTTCTATAGATTGTGCTGAAGATTTGCGAAATATGGGCTTAATTCCTGGGGCAGAAATTCAGATAATCAGTCGTACTACCACTGGTTCTGTCATTATTGTTTTGCAAAATCAACCTATAGGTTTGGGTAAAGATATGGCTAAGAGTATATTAGTGAGAAAAAATAGTGATAAAAATTAGTGATAAATATTGATTATATATAATATGCGCTAAGCAATTAATTGTTTTGATTTTGAACTAAAAACTAAAGCTAATAATATTAATTATCGTCCTTGGTGGAAATTGTGGAAATTAATTTAAAGTATAGCCTCAGACGCTCATCCTGGCGCTATACAAGCAAAGCTCACCGGAGGTGGTGAGCGTGCATATTCATACAGAAACGGTATTAGTCTTTTATACAAAATTCAAATAAGACTCCCATATAATAGAATTAAACAAAATGCATAAAGCTAATCAAAATATAATTAATAGTCGCTTAATTTTAGCTGTTGCAATATTAAGTATTGCCCTAATTCTAACTTTAGCGCTATCGATATCTCAAGGTGCAGTTGCGATGAGTTTATCAGATATTTGGCAAGCATTATTACATAAAGGCGATCCTCTTAAACAAACAATTCTTTGGGATTTGCGAATGCCGCGCATTCTTGCCTCTATGTTAGTAGGTGCAGCTTTAGGGATGTCTGGTGCATTATTACAGGGAATGTTGCGAAATTCACTCGCAGACCCATTTATTCTTGGTATTTCTGCGGGTGCGGGATTAGTTGCGATCGCGATGATTGTTTTGCAAATATGGACGGCATGGATTCCTCTTGCAGCATGGGCTGGAGCGATATTAACTGCGATTATAGTGATTTTTCTGGGTCGGGGACAAGGAGGAATTAGGGTTGAAAAATTAATACTAGGAGGAGTTGCGGTTAGTTCGTTGTTAGGTGCGCTTCAAAGTACATTGTTACTCTTAGCGGAGGATGGTAGGGTACAGCAAGCATTAAATTGGCTAATCGGTAGTTTGAACGGACGCGGTTGGAGTGAAGTGAAAATGGCTGCTCCCTATATGTTGATAGCATTAATTTCAGGATGTTTGTTAGCACGATGGGTAAATGTACTGGCTTTAGGAGATGATTTAGCAGTAGGTTTGGGAGTATCGTTAGTACGTAGTCGGATTTTAATTGGTGCAGTGGCGACACTTTTAGCGGCGGGTGCGGTGAGTATCGCTGGATTAATTGGTTTTGTCGGTTTAGTAGTTCCCCATGGAGTACGCTTGCTTGTAGGTAACGATTATCGTTTGTGTTTACCACTTTCAGCTTTGGGGGGTGCATGGTTGCTAACCTTTGCAGATTTACTGTCTCGTCTGGGAGCAGTAGAGTTACCTGTAGGTGCGGTGACAGCTTTACTCGGTTCTCCTCTATTTATTTGGTTATTGTATCGTGGTTCTGGAACAATCAACAGTTGACAGTTATCAGTGAACAAAGCCGTTTTTGATTTTAAGCAATAAATATTATGTCACTAAATGTTAATAATCTGACTGGTGGTTATTCTAAAAAAGCAATTGTTCGTAATATAAATTTTGATATTGCTCGTGGTGAGTGGTTGAGTTTAGTAGGTGCAAATGGTTCTGGTAAATCAACTTTGCTCAAGCTTATTAGTAGAATACTGGTACCACAAAAAGGAAGAATATTGTTAGATGGTAAAGCAATTCATCATCAAAGTGCCATAGAAGTAGCGCAAAAAATGGCATTATTACCGCAACAGCAAATCGTTCCTACGGGTTTAACTGTTTATCAATTAGTAGGTTTGGGACGTAATCCCCATCAAAATTGGTGGCAATGGGAATTAGATGCTCAAGATAGGGATAAAGTAGAGTCAGCAATTGATGCGGTTGGAATTGAAAAATTTAAAAATCGTCCGGTAGAGCGATTATCGGGTGGAGAGCGGCAAAGAGCTTTTTTAGCTTTAGCTTTAGCTCAAAATCCCCAAGTTTTATTATTAGATGAACCGACTACATATTTAGATTTACGTTATCAATTACAATTATTAGAATTGCTAAAAAAATTAAATTTAGAACAAGAATTAACAATTATCACCGTATTGCATGAATTGAATTTAGCAGCTAGATACAGCAATCGTTTAGCAATGCTATTAAACGGTGAAATTTGGGTTGATGGAGATACCGATACCGTGATAAATCCAGAAAATATTCGAGAAGTTTTTGGCTTAGAAACAGTCGTGATCGATACTCCTGTTGGTAAGCAAATTTGTCCTTTGAGAGCGATTTGATATCCGTTTATCTTTTGAGTTTAAATAATCGACAATAATAAAAAAGTATTAGGAGCCTTAATCTTTAACTCATAATTTTAGAGTTTCCAAATAAGGCTCGGATAAAACATTATCGATTTTATTAAAGTGAAGGAGTAACTTCGTTATCTTCTTCTTCTTCTTCTGTATCTTTGCTCATGTTCCCAGTGTTATATTGCTGAGATGCTTCATAATCTTTGTCAAAATCAACATTAGTAGGTTTTTCTTGTTCTTCACTAATAGCTTCTTTTGTTAATTCAGCATCTTGATTTGGTTGGCTATCAGTTTTTGGAACTTTTGCTTCTGTCATTTTAAATGTCCTATTTTTATTATGTTTTGATCTACAAACCTTATGATACAAAAATACCGACTCTTTTTAACCATTCTTACGGTGTAATTATTGTTTATATCTATAGGTGAATTTAATTTTGAAATCAAAATCAATAAACCATCCGAAAAGAAGATGCTCTATCTGAATTTCTCACAAGTAAGTGGTAAGCGTTGAGTGACGGATTGATTTTCCTACTCCTCACTCCAACTTGCTTCTTGTTTGTGAGAAATGCGGGTCTAACAGTTTTTTGGTGGTAAAATATTTTCACTAAAAAAATATAAATGAAATTAAAAATTAAAAATCAATTAACTTGTTTTTGATAAAAATTTTGGTCAAGTTAGAAATCTACCCTTGACCAAAATTTATATTTTATGTTTTAAAGCATTTAACTAAATTACTACTTATCACCTGTAATTTTTTCGAGAAAATTCTCTACTTTGTCTTCTACAGTTACAGCACTTTGACTGTTGGATGGATTATTCATATTTTCAGCGTTAGCAGCCCCTTGAACTTCGTTCAATCCTTTATTCGATTCTTCAATCACTCTTTTGTTTGAAGGAGCATTGTTTTCAGTTAATTCTTCAGTTTTTCGTTGAATCTCATTTAACTGCTCTGCTCCTTTGTTAGGAGAACTTTTAGAAGCACCAATTGCAGCAGCGGGTAGTGCGCTGGACAATAACAGCATTATACACATTAATGCTGTAACGACAAAACGCAATGGACGCACTGAGGTTAATTTAAAACGAGTAAAATTCATTGTATCTCCTCTAAGGTTACGAAACTTTTATTAATTGGGGATGAAATAACGTCTTCCCTATCAATTTTTCTAATTTACTATAAAACAATAAATCTAATAGTTGCATCAATCTTCAGAACAAACTTATTAGTTAATCAATTAAAAAAAATTACCCTTTAGACAGTTTTTTTTGAATTATTAATCATACTTTTGGTAGAAGAATTAATAAAGGTATTGACAGGTATCGGCAAGTATTTTATTAGCTAATTAATTATATAGTTATCAAAAAAAAATGAATTATTAAATTCTCCAAATTGACAGTCGTAAATTTACTTAATAAGTCAAATCTTTGGTTTATTTAAAGTTATATTAAGTCGGACTCAAATACATTTCCCTATGACTTGACATCTGCATAGTTTATTTGTACTATAGGGCTATGGGGAGTTTATAACTGGCAAGGTGTGCTGGTGTAAAGATATCGACAAATAAATAATATTTTTACGCCGCAAATGTAATCATCTGCTATGGAGTCACAAATGTGCGATGATGCGTTGTAATTTGTTGAATCCAGATTTACCTCTACGGCGTGCAGAGTGCTACTACTCGGAATCTTCAATCGTTTTTGCCTAGGGGATATGCTGTGAAACCTTTATTTTTCGTGTTAGTGAGAAGTCGGGTATTACAGATATTTCTAAAAATCCGACTTCTGTAGTTTAGAGTTCACATACTATTAGCAATATTTTTAATCAAAGTAAATCGTCATCTTTTGGATGAATGAAGATTTTATGGATATTAAAGGTAGGTATAAAGATGAAAAATGCTGTTGAAAACAAAATTAAGTTTATTATTTACAACTTTTTAGGTAAAGAGAAAGCTTACTATGTTGTAGATAAAATTAGTTTAGAAAATTTAAAATTATTAAGCAATTCCGCGACTAAAATCGAAGAATCTTTAGCGATAGATTATAGTTATCAAGTTTTTCTATCTGAAAGTCGAAGGAAAATTGAATGTACTGCGGGAATCTTAAAAATTGACGACTTGCAGCTAGAAGAGACGGGAATCATTTATAAGTATAAGCAGATTAATCAAGAGACTTACGCGCAGTTACAAATACCCGTTGAGCAAAATCATCAAGCAGTTTATGCATTCGTAAAAGCTAATTTAGTAGAAGGTAATTTAAACTTTGCAAAATATGTTTTGTTGAGTACTGGCAACAAAAATCTCATAGCAAAACATAGAAAAGCATTGATTAAATCCCAACTTTTGAAGTTTCAAAGTGATGTTGAGCTAGCAATATTTGATTCTGAAGAAATCCGTAGATCGCAATTTATTCATATGGAAACAAACAAGAAAATTTCGTTGTTAGAACTAATCAATATTTTGTCAGAGCATCGTCATCATATTATTATTAATCTCAAGGATTTGCGAGATAATTATCAATACAAAAGCGTTAAAAATTTGAGAGGCAGTAGAGATATAAACGGTAATTTAGTTGAACCTTGGCTGACGACAGAATATATCGATGATGGTGAATATGTGAGAATGGGTTGTTTTGAAATGAACCGGAATACTGCGGCGATAAATATGCTTATCACTCGTAAGGTAAAACTGATCAAAATTGAAGACAAAACGCCGATTATTGAAATTGCCGGTTTATTAGCTAATGATTTAAAAAGTTATAACAGTTATACAATAGTTAGTGATGGTGAGTTAAATATAAAATCACTAAAAGTAAAAATTAGTAGTAAGAAAACCTTTGATGTATTGAAACAAAAAGGTGTAATTGCAGATGAGATATTTGATTTTCGCTGTTGCTATACAATTGATTTAAATTTACCGTTAGTACCATTGGATGGTAAATACAGCAATATTGATGGTTTATTCGCTCAAATTGCAGAAATAAAAATCCTTGCGAGTATTATTTCCGCGCATTTAAAAGAAGAATCTGATACCTTTGTACCCGAACAATTGGATGAATTGAAAACGCATTATTTATCGCAGCATCTTTACCTCAACTTTCCTAAAATGAAAGCTAACGATACAATTGATAGGCGAGTTAGATATAAAATTGATATTGGTAGTAAAGATATTCTCAACTTAGGTAAACTGTATTCAGCAAATAAATTCTTGGAAAGAAGATATGAGGTTTACGATACCGAAACTGGGGAAATTTTCAGCAAACCTAGCTTTGAAATGACTTTGAGAGAAAATATAGCCGCTCGTCAAAAGTTACTTTCCCCTAGAATGAAAATTACCAAAGTCGATGAATTGATGAAACCGATTTTTGATGACTTTTTAGGTATTCAACATAACGGTAAAGTTGCAAGTATTTTAGCAAAAGTTGAGGAGGTTAATAACAAGGAATATTCTCACATTACAATTACAAAATTAGGAAAACAAGAAAGAATTACAGCATTAACCGCAGCAAAAATTAAATTAGATGAATATCTAGAAAACATTTACCGAGATAAAATTTCACCTTTAGTATTTTATGTCGGTTGCACCGGGCTTTTACCCGATGGTATGGAAGGGAAAGCAATGAATGCAATTCAACTTGCAGAGAAATACCCCAATTTGCATTTTTCTAAGGATGAGGAAAAAGGGTTATTTTTTGAAGTTGGTGAAAGTATTATTGGGGTTTATGAGAAGCTGGAGTATTACAGTAGGAAAGAGTTGGTAGAGGCTAAGTAAATTGAGTTAGTTAATGCTAATACCATTTATCAAGTAGAGACGTTGCACTGCAACGTCTCTATACTAGAAAACAAGTTAAACCCTATCTTCAAAAAATCTTTGTTTTTAGATAAATAATTATAAATATAGTCTATATAAAGTTGTTTTTAAATCAGTAATTTCACTGAGTAAAAGTTAAAATTGCTGATTTCAAGCTTTTAAAATAATCGTGTTTTGATGCTTAATGATTTAAGTTATACAACTAAAAATCGATGAAATTAGGTTTTTTTACTTATTAAATATAAAAAATCATCAAAACTTATTTAAAATTTAGGTTTTTAACTGTTCGTCTATTAAGCTTCAATTAAGTGCTTGTTCTGAAGAAATATCTGATTCAAGTGGTTAAGATTGCCTTAATCGTCTGAATAAGAAATTGATTTTTCCTTGGTTAAATATTTTTTTGATACCATTTAAATCAATAATTATTCCTAGGATTTATTTGAATATAAATTCGGACAAAAAATTTAATTTAAATTAGTCATAAACAGCCATGCGATTTTTTCTAGATATCGCTACCAATTCGTGTTGACTAATTAATTTTTTTAAGTCACGTCAAATATTTATCAGGATTTGTATCTTTCATTTTTGGAGTAGATGTAAATGAATAGCGATAACTTGGGTTTAAAATTTTCTAATTTAGATAGTGATAATCAGTCAACAATAGAAGAAGATAAACTGTTTTCATTGCAAGATTTGCTAGCAAGTCACAATCATGGCGATGATGAAGAACATGATCATGGTCATGATTATGCTGGTAGTACTTCTACTTTAAGTCAGAATAAAACTTTTGTATCTGCTAGCTTTATCAATCCTCCAACTTCAACAATAAATGTTAATTATCACGGCTTTTCTCAGGAAGCTCAAAACGCTTTTGAATATGTAGTAAATATCTGGGAAGGATGGATAAAATCGGACATTCCTATGCAAGTTAATGCTTACTGGGAAGATTTGAGTCCATATGGTTCTGGTATTCTGGGTGCGGCTTCACCATATAGTTTTACCAGAAATTTTTCGGGTGCAACCAAAGACAATACTTACTACCCCATCGCCTTAGCTAATCATTTAGCTGGTAAGGATTTAAACGGGGATAAACCCGAAATTGAAATTTACTTAAATAGTAATTTCTCTAAATGGTATCTTGGCACTGACGGTAATACTCCAACTAACCAGTACGATTTTACAACTGTTGTTTTGCATGAGTTTGTACACGGTTTCGGATTAACGGACTTTATATCCTACAACAGTGGAAAAGGTAGTTATGGAAACACAATTTTTGAAACCTTTGTAGTTAATGGGAATAATCAAAGTCTTAGTTCATTTCCTAATCACTCGGAAGAATTAGGAAAGCAATTAACTAGCAACAACTTATTTTTTAATGGTGTTAACGCAACAGAAGCAAATGGTGGCTTATATCCAAAATTATACGCACCTAGTACTTGGCAATATGGTTCAAGCGTAGCGCATCTTGACGAAAAAACATATCCTAAAGGTCATGTAGATTCTTTGATGACACCTTTATTTGTCTCAGGTGAAGCAATTCACAATCCTGGTGGGATTACTTTGGGAATTTTAGAGGATTTAGGTTGGGATATTAATCAAGTTAATACTGCACCTGCTGAGACTCAATCAACTCCAACTCAACAACCTGTTGAGAATAAATCTACCTCAGAGATGCCAACATTAAGCTTCGACTCTTTAAGCTCTTACGCAGATCAAGATAAGACTGGGATTTTGAATATTTCAAATGATGGTAAAGAATTTGAAATGCAAGGTAATTCTTGGAAAAAGCTATCTATTAATTACAATATCACCGTAGACACCATACTTGAATTTGAATATAACAGCACTGTTCAAGGAGAAATTCAAGGTATTGGTTTTGATATCGACAACAAATTAACAAGCACAGATGCTAAGAATATATTCCAACTAGCAGGAACTCAGAAAGGTTGGGGTATCCCTGGATTTGAATATCAAACTAACTCTGGTTGGAAATCTTATCAAATCCGTGTCGGTGACTATATAAGTGGTAACTTCAATTCTTTGGTATTTGCTAATGACCACGATGTCAGCAATGCTAATGCTCACAGTCAATATCGCAACTTGAGATTATATGAATATGGTCAAATTCCCACTGCTGAAACTCAACCGACTCCAACTCAAGAACAACCTGCTCAAACTCAACCTCAACCTACTCCAGAAATACCAACATTAAGCTTCAACTCTTTAGACTCTTATGCTGACCAAGATAAGACTGGAATTCTGAATATTTCGGATGATGGTAAAGAGTTTGAAATGCAAGGTAATTCTTGGAAACAACTATCTATTGATTACAATATCACCGTAGACACCATACTTGAATTTGAATATAACAGCACTGTTCAAGGAGAAATTCAAGGTATTGGTTTTGATGTTGACAACAAATTAACTAGTACAGATAGTAAAAATATATTCCAACTAGCAGGAACTCAGAAAGGTTGGGGTATTTCTGGATTTGAATATCAAACTAACTCTGGTTGGAAATCTTATCAAATCCGTGTCGGTGACTATATAAGTGGTCAATTCAATTATTTAGTATTTGCTAATGACCACGATGTCAGCAATGCTGATGCTCACAGTCAATATCGCAACTTGAGGTTATATGAATATGGTCAAATTCCCACTGCTGAAACTAAACCAGTCCCAGAAATACCAAGATTAAGCTTCGACTCTTTAGACTCTTATGCTGACCAAGATAAGACTGGAATTCTGAATATTTCGCATGATGGTAAAGAATTTGAAATGCAAGGTAATTCTTGGAAAAAACTATCTATCGATTACAATATTACCAAAGAAACCATACTTGAATTTGAATATAACAGCACTATTCAAGGAGAAATTCAAGGTATTGGCTTTGATGTTGACAACAAATTAACTAGCACAGATCGTAAAAATATATTCCAACTAGCAGGAACTGAGAAAGGTTGGGGTATCCCTGGATTTGAATATCAAACTAACTCTGGTTGGAAATCTTATCAAATCCGTGTCGGTGACTATATGAGTGGTCAATTCAATTATTTAGTATTTGCTAATGACCACGATGTTAGAAATGCTGATGCTCACAGTCAATTCCGTAATTTGAAATTATATGAATATAGTCAATACGCTCAAGCTGTAGCTCAGACAAACAATAATAAGTTAAGCATCGCTGAAAACCAAGAAAATTTAAATTCAGATGTTGTACTTTTTGTCAAAGATAGTACTAATAATTCCACTCTTTCTTCCTACGGTGGTCTAAATCAAGATAAAGGTACATTTACTATTTCTGATAATAGAACCGAAGTTGAACTTAAAGGTAACAGTTGGAAGAAGTTAGATATTAATAACTACAACGTTACCCAAAATACCGTTCTCAAATTTGAATTTCAAAGCAATGCCCAAGGAGAGATACAGGGTATTGGTTTTGATAATGACGATATTATCAGCGGTGGTGATGCTAAGCATTTATTCCAAGTTTCTGGAACTCAAGATTGGGGAATAGAAATTGAAGATAACTATACCCTTGGTTCTGGATGGAAAACCTATGAAATGAATGTTGGAGACTACTTTACAGGTAACTTTAATTATCTCACTTTAGCGTCCGACGATGATATTTCTAATTCAGTAGCACAAAGTCAGTTCCGCAATATTTCACTTTATGAAATGTAATTCATAATAAGGGTCTGATGAAAGGGTAGGGGATTACCCTGATAATCACAGAAGTCGGGTTTTTATGAGAATTAGAACCGTGTTACAGATATTCATATTCTAAAAACCCGACTTCTTACCTCACGTCTCATTAAGATTGCACTTTTTTCTTATTTCTTAAAAAGTTCCAATAGGGAGCGTCTCAGCTTTTTGTCCATAAATTCGTAGTTCGTAGTGCGAGCTTCTAGCTCGCTAGCCAATAGCGAGCTAGAAGCTCGCACTACAAATTACCCACCAAAATTAATAAAATTAACTACTAGTACTCCGCCACATTAATTTTGATGGGTAATAAATTTGTAGTGGGAGCGTCTCGCTCCCTGGTAGTAGCTAGCAACCTTTTCGGATCGCACTACCTCTACCCCTCAAAACTTGTGTGGTCAAGTACTAGTTTCAGATTTCTAATTACGGTAAACTGGGGAGTGAGTAGTAAATAATTATTTACCCTCGCTCCATCTGTCCTTATCTCTTATTTTACCTTTCAGAAGCACCAGCTAATAAACTTTCTTCGAGTTTCTTAAGCTCTGGTGTCAGCCGACCTCTAGGAATTTTCAAAAGTATGTGATTTTTAGCTTGAAAAGCTTTGACTAAATACTTGCAGGCTTTTTCTGGCTGTGCGTGTTCGCCGCAAGTAAACATATCGATCGCAATATAACCGATTTCAGGCCAAGTGTGAACCGAAACGTGAGATTCTGCTAAAAGCGCTAAAGCCGTCACTCCGTAGGGTTCAAACTGATAAGTTAGCTCTTTGAGTAAAGTCGAGTCAGCTTCTTTGACTCCTTCTTCCAACGCTTTTTTGATGAAATCAACATCGTTGAGCAAATCCTTGGGACATTCATACAGTTCCAAAATACAGTGGCTGCCCACTGGTACCAAAGGAGTATCTTTATCTAAGTATGATTGATCTGCCAATTTATTGTACCCTCTAATTAACCAAACAATTATTATATCACAAATATTTTATTAGGCAACAGTTATCACCGATTAAAACGGATGGAAGGGATTTCACAGATTTAATTACCAATTACCAATTACCAATTACCAATTACCAATTACCAATTACCAATTACGGTGTCGATTCTGGTACGGGTTCTTCTGTTGGTGTAGGAGTGGGTTCTGGTGTCGGTTCGGATGTGGGTTCGGATGTAGGTTCTGGTGTCGGTTCAGATGTGGGTTCGGATGTGGGTTCTGGTTCTACTGTGGGTTCCGGTGGTGGAGCCGCATTTTCTACTTGTAAACCCAGCCGATAATCTTCGGATTGCGATGATGTGGAGACGATGACGAATTCATAATACCCATTTTCGTCGAGAGTACCCGACCAAGAACGTCTTGTCGAATCTTCTAATAATACTGTTTTACCAGAAGGCGAATAGATAGACAATAATACCTTGGGAGAAGCCGTTAAATTGACTTCCATTTCTTGTCCTTTGCCGAGTTGAGCAATGAAGATTTTACCTTGCCGATTTCTAAAATTACCGCTTCTATTAACTCCCGTATCACCGCTGGCAAATTGCAGTTTCTCAAAGGCACTACGTGCAAGTACTGCATTTAGTTTATCAAATACGAATCCATGCCAAACTTGTCCTACAGGTTCGTTAATAAAATTTCTACTTTTTTGCTCAGGGAAATTACTGTAAAACGGTGCGTCAGCTAAGTCGTATACCGAACGGCTGCCAACATTAATATTATTCACCTGAACTTTCCAGCGATCGCGGTCTGCTGCGGTGAAGGTTCCGAGTCTACGACGAGCGTCGGAACTCAGTTGTGACATCTTGTCGAGCAATTCATTAGCTGTTTTATCCCATTGTTCGCGGAGTTCTGCATCTTGGGATTCGTCGCTCAAGGTGCGTCCATTTAAACTGGGATTTCGATTCCAAAATATTTGATTAACTAGTCTGACATAAAAGTTATAATCTATACCTAGTCGTTCTCGTTGTGATTTGAGTTTTTCTTTACGTTCTCTTTCTTCTGGAGAAAATTTCGGGTCAACTGGAGGCTCTGTTGATGTGGGCGTTACTGTCGGTGTGGAGTCTTCTCTAGATGTGATTTGAGATACTCCAAAGTACGTTACACCGCCTAAAGCGATTGTAGTTAAAAATATCGCGGCGATTTTTCCCGGTGTCAACCAAGTTGTAGATTTGGATTGAGGTTCGGGGAAACCGGGTGCTGCAAAACTAGGTGATTGTACAGCAGGTGCGACAGCAACAGTTTGTTCTGTTTGTTGCGGTGGTTGTAACTGGGGAGGTAGTGTTTGTAATACTGGATTATTATTTGTAAAAGCAGGGTTAAGCGCTTGTAAAACTTGATTGGCATTTTGATAGCGTTCCCTTGGTGCAGTAGACAGCATTTTATCTAACACTACCCCAAATGCGGGACTCAGATTAACTTCTCGCCGCCATTGCCATTGCAAGTTATAGTTATCAATTAATTCTGCTGGTTGTTTACCTGTAAGTAAAACGAGTACTGTTGCAGCCAATGCGTATAAATCACTGTGGGGTTCCACTAACCCAGTTTGCATTTGTTCTGGGGGAGCATAACCTACTTTTCCGAGTAAAGTTGGCATTGGGGTTGTAGGTGTACTACCCGGTGCATAATATTGGGAAGCTACCGTTGCGACTACTTGCTTTACACCACCAAAATCTATTAATACTGGCAACTGGTCACTTTTACGAAGAATCAAGTTATCTGGCGAAATATCGCGGTGAATTACACCTAGGGAATGAATATAATCTAATACTGGTAATATTTGCTGTAATAACTGCTTGACTTCTGTTTCACTAAATTTCATTCCTTGTTTGAGACGGTTATCTAGTAAGAAACGATAATTTTCTCCCTCTACATAATCTTGGACTAAAATTAAGTATTCTTTATGATTAATTTTTAAACGTAAAAGTTCGCGGAAGCGGGGTATTTGAGGGTGTTGCAGTTTGTAAAGAACGCTTGCTTCTCGTTCAAAAAGTTGTTCCGATTTTTGCAAAACGTATTCGGTTTGAACTTGGGGAGAAAATTCTTTTAAAACGCAAAGTTCGCGAAAACGGTTGACATCTTCTGCTAAATAAGTTCGTCCAAATCCTCCCTGTCCCAGTTGACGTACTATTAAATAACGTTCACCCAAAGTTTGCCCTGGTTGTATACTTTGACTCATTGGAGAATCATGCAACATTTCGCCGCAGTGTAGACAAAAGCGGCTTCCAGGTGGATTTTCATGTCCTTTCGAGCATTTAATAAATGTCATGGGAGAGGTAGGAGTTAGGAGTTGGGAGTTAGGAATTGTAGAGACGGGGCGTATTGCTACGTCTGTACGGGAGTTAGGAGTTAGGAGTTAAGAGTTAGGAATTGGGATTTATGAACAGATTAAGTTTTTCTAATCGCTACCGATAAAATAAGACTACACTTGTATTAGCACAGCTTAGATATTTAGTAAATTACACTTGATTATTGAATCTTAAATATTAACTTCCTCGTTTGCTAACTTCTTCATTACCCAACGCATACCAAATTTGACCAAAGGTTTGCTGTGTTAGGTTCCCCTGTCTTTCTCCAGGAAACAATTGATCGAATTTACGGTTGGTATCTCTATTTAAATCTTCAATAGTATAATTACCGAATTCTCCTGCTTGCGATCGCCGTTCCCAACTTTGATAATCTTGTCCAGTATAGCCTCCTAATTTTTGGCGAGTTTCCTTACTGAGATTAGCTTTTTCTAGCTTATCGAGCAAGTCTTGGGCAATACTGTACCACTTCTTCCGTAAAGCTTCATCTTCTGGACTGTTGGTTAAAGTACGTCCGCGAGCTTGGGGATTTTGGGTATAAAATATTTGATTTACCGTATTATTAAAAAATAATTCGGGAATTTCTAACCCCTGACGACGCTGGATAATTTTTTCAATATTGTTTGTTTCACCGCGACTTAATCCTGTATTGGTATTATTATCATTTCCCGGAAAATCAGGTAGTTCAACTGATGGTAATTGTGGTAAAGAAACTGCGGGAAGAGAAAAGGAAGTGACAGCATTAATAACTCCATTAATTACAGCCCAAGTACCCGCAAAAACTAAAACCACAACACTTGTACTTACCAAACTGACGAAAAAAGGACGCAACCAAATCGGTAAATGGATTGCAGTTGCAAAAGCGTTAGTTTTGTTGTGAAATTTAGTTGCGATCGCACCAGCATTTTTGCGTCCCGGAGCCACCACCATTGTATTAATCTTAGTGATATAAGGATTTACACTTTTAGGTGAAGCAGAAGCCGCATAAGTGGGAGCAGAAGTCGGAAGATTAGAAACGGGAGTCGAAGACTGTAAATCTTTTAAAACTTGTTCGGCATTTTGGTATCTGTCGCTGGGTTTATAAGCAAGCATCCTTTTCAAAACTGCTTCAAAATTCGGACTAACTTTAATTTTTTCTCCCCAACGCCAATTTCCTTGATAACTATCGTATAATTTTTGTGGTTCTTCTCCGGCAAGTAATACCAAAGCAGTTACCGCTAAGGAATACAAATCGCTACTGTGAAACGCTTTACCCTGACGTAATTGCTCTTCAGGGGCGTAACCTTTTTTACCCAACAAAGTCCGATTTGCGGGTAATTGCGTAAACCATAATCCTTGAGAAGCCGGTAATTGCTTTACACCACCAAAATCAATTAAAACTGGTACATTATCACTCTTCCGCAAAATTAAATTATCCGGTGAAATGTCGCGGTGAACTACATCTTTAGAATGGATGTAATTTAATACTGGTAAAATTTGTGTTAATAAGTGAAATACTTTTTCTTCACTAAAACATAGTCCTTGATCGAGAGATTTTTCTAATAAATCCTGATAATTTTCACCTTCAACATAATCTTGCACTAAAAAGAAAAAATCTTTATTGCGTAATTTTACCTGTAATGAACAGTGTAAACGGGGAATTTGCGGATGTTGCAACTGTTTGAGGACATTTGCTTCTCTTTCAAACAACTCTTTGGCTTTTTGTAAATCCTTATCTTCTTCAACTTGGGGTGCAAACTCCTTGAGAACACAGATTTTATCTGACTGCTGCATATCCTCAGCCAAATAAGTACGTCCAAAACCTCCTTGTCCAAGTTGTCGTACAATTTTATAGCGGTCAATAATGATTTCCGCAGAAGGAAGAGGCAAAGGTTCGCCGCATATAGTACAAAAGCGGTTATGTGGAGAGTTTACGTGGTTTTTAGTGCAATAAACCTGCATGATGCCCAAAATTTAAAGGGGTTTTTGTTAATAACTACAATGCATTCAGAGCAATTTACGTATAATTTCTAATTGGGAATGGGTAATTGGTAATTGGTAATTGGGAATGGGTAATTGGTAATTCCCAATTCCAGGTTATAATAATTCGTTTTTTTAACGACAACAAGCGCTATGAACTACGAAAATCAAAGTCAACGTGCAATTCAAGGATTTAAGGACTTTTTAGATACTCCTTTGGAAACTGTGTTACAACAGCATCTTGATAAGAATCCCGCTGCGGAAATAATCAAGTTATTTCAGGATGTCGCGACAAATGTACCGGCTTATCAAGCTTTTTTGAAAGAACAGCAAATTAATCCCGATACTATTCAAAGTTTTGATGATTTTCAAAAATTACCACCACTTACTAAAGATAATTACCTCAAATGCTATCCCTTAGCTGATTTCTGCCGTGACGGGAAAATAGCAAGTTGTGATACAATTGCTGCCTCATCAGGTTCAACAGGTAAACCTACCTTTTGGCTACGTTTCTTTACGGATGAGTTACAAATTGCTACTCGGTTTGAACAGATATTTTACGATAGTTTTTCTGCGGATACCAAGTCTACTTTAGCTGTCGTTTGCTTTGCTTTGGGTACCTGGGTGGGAGGAATGTTCACCACTAATTGCTGTCGCTATCTTTCTAGTAAAGGTTATCCCGTTACCGTAATTTCACCTGGTACAAATAAAGCGGAAATTTTAAGAGTAGTATCGGAATTAAGTCCCAATTTTGAACAAACTGTTTTATTAGGATATCCACCTTTTCTCAAAGATGTTATTGATACGGGTATTGCTAATAGTATTGAATGGCAGCAATATAATATCAAATTCGTGATGGCGGGTGAAGTATTTAGCGAAGAATGGCGAAATTTAGTCGGGGAAAGAGTAGGTTCTCAAAACCCCTGTGATGATTTTGCATCGCTTTATGGTACGGCTGATGCGGGTGTTTTGGGTAATGAAACACCGTTAAGTATTTGTATACGGCAGTTTTTAGCAAAAAATCCGGAAACTGCGCGTAATTTATTTGGAGAATCCCGTTTACCTACTTTAGTTCAGTATGACCCTATGAATCGCTTTTTTGAAGTCATACCAAATTCAACGGATTCTAATTCTGTTAACCTCAACAAAGGAATTTCTAGAGGTACGCTATTATTTTCTGGAGATAATGGAATTCCCTTGGTGCGTTACAATATTTTAGATAATGGGGGAATAATTACTTATGATGCAATGTTGGAATTTCTAGCAGAGCATGGATTTAGCCCTATAAAAGCATTATCAAACCAAAGAGGTATTCGTAATTTACCTTTTGTTTTCGTTTTTGGACGTTCCAACTTTACAATTTCTTACTTTGGTGCGAATATCTACCCGGAAAATATCAAAGTTGGATTAGAACAACCTTTAATCAGCGACTGGGTAACTGGTAAATTTGTGATGCAAATACAAGAAGATGCCGATAAAAATAGTTTTTTATCTGTAATTGTAGAATTAGCACCTCAAGTTGAAGCCAGTGAAGAGAAAAAACAAACTGTAGCGGATTCTATTCTCACTCAACTTAAAAGACTTAACAGCGAGTTTGCAAATTACGTTCCCTCAGAATATCAAACACCGCGAGTGGAATTATTACCAATGGGAGAATCGGAATACTTTCCTCAAGGTGTTAAACATCGATATACACGAAAATAGAGTAATCACAGAAGTCGGGTTTATTAAAGAAACCCGACTTCTAAGTCTTTAGACTTCTAAGTCTGGAATTACCAGCCAGCGTCAGCTTTTGATAAAACGTAAGCAGCTACATCTTGAATTTGTGCATCACTTAAACGTCCCTTAAAAGCAGGCATAGCATTCTTACCCTTGGTAACTTGGTTAGTAATGGCTTCTATGGAATGCATTTCATACTTTTCCAAATCGGCTTTGCTCAGGCTCTTATTTGCTTGAACCAAATTTCTACCACCTGCATGGCAAGAAGCGCAATTAGCATTAAATATAGTACCACCAGCAGCTGCATCTGCTAAAGCAGGACGAGTAAAAACAAAATTGAAAATTGCTACACCGAGTAACAATATCGAAACAATCTTTTTCATTACGTGTTCTCTCTACAAGTCAAGGGCGATCGCATAAAATATCCCTATGATTTATTCTCCGACTCACACGTTATATCGTCAAATGACAGGCTGTCATAGTTGAGAGGGAGATGGGGAGATGGG